>NZ_JBJHAL010000002.1:0-272935 GCF_054050995.1 Blastococcus sp. SYSU DS1021
CCAGGAGCATCGCAGCGAGGAACGAGCGAGGAGCGGACTGGGGCGCGGAAGCGGACCAGAGCCATCGTCCGCTGACAGCCCCAGGAGCATCGCAGCGAGGAACGAGCGAGGAGCGGACTGGGGCGCGGAAGCGGACCAGAGCCATCGTCCGCTGACAGCCCCAGGAGCATCGCAGCGAGGAACGAGCGAGGAGCGGACTGGGGCGCGCAAGCGGACCAGAGCCATCGTCCGCTGACAGCCCCGGGAGCGGCCGTCCGCCGCCGGCCCGGCATGTCGCCGGGGACACGCCGGTCACCCGCTCCCCGCGCGTGGGATGCCCTGGCCCACCGGCGCACGCCGCTGCCACGCTGCCGCCGCGACGGACCCGGAGGTCCCGTGGTCCGGCACCGAGGAGGTCGCGATGAGGACGAGGACGGTCCGGCGGGCTCTCGCCGTCGTGCTGCTGGCGCTCGTGTCCGGGGGGACGGCGACCGGGGCGGCCGCGGCCACCGAGGAGCGGATCGGGTTCGCCACCACGGGGCTCGACGGCGTGGACGCGCGGACCGGGTGGACGCTGCACAGCGCCCCCCAGGTGTTCGACCCGCCGGACGAGGAGCCGTTCGGCGTGACCGACTTCTTCGTCGCCGGCCCGTTGCCCGGCGGCGGGGAGGGCGTCCTCTACGAGTGCACCACCGAGGACCGGGTGCGGGCACGGCTGGACGGGGTGCGCTCCGCGGTCGCCAGCGGCGTCCTCCAGGTCGACTGCTCCTCCCCCGTCGGACTGCCGGACCGGCAGGGCTACGCCGTCGTGGACGTGGCCTGGCGCGGGACCGGGCCGGTGGAGCAGCACGTCTTCCAGCGTGGGGAGTGCACCGAGTACCTCGACGTCCGCGCCGCCCGGGTCGCCGGGGGCGCCCGACTGGTCGTGCGCGACGTGGCCGTGGGCCGGTTGGTCAACCTCGACCCCGCCGAGAACGACCTGCGCCAGCAGCGGATCGTCTGCGGCTGAGTCCTCGGGGCAGCTGGTCGAACGCCCGGACCGGTCTGCCGAGGCATCCGGGACGTCGGCCCTACTGCGGGTCGACGCCCGGATCCCCCGGGGTCCGCTGCCGGGCGGGGAGGCGCCCGCGGCCCGCCGGTCGGACGAGTGCGCCTCGCGTGGGGAGCTCGTCGTCCGGTCGCTCGCGGGGAACCGCCCGGGCGCTGCGCAGCACGAGCGCCACACCGACCGCGCAGACGAGGATGCCGGGCAGCGCCGTCGGGCCGGGGGCCTGCCCGAACATCGCCCACGCCCACAGCGCGGTCGCCGGCGGCGTCAGGTACAGCAGCGTGCTGGCAGTCGTGGCGCCCGACCGGCGCACCACGAACAGGTAGCTGCCGTAACCCCCCACGGTGGAGAGCAGGACCAGCCAGGCCATCGCCACCCAGAACGCCGGCTCGGCCGGCGGGGAGAGCTCCCCTCGCGCGCCGGCCACCGCACCGAAGACCAGCGCCGCCACGGCGGACTGCAGGGCGAGCGCGACGGCCAGCGACTCCGCCGGTGCCCACCGCCGCTCCAGCAGCGTGCCGGCGGAGAGACCGGCCAGGGCCACGACCGGGAGCAGGAAGGCCACGGGCGAGGCGCCGCCCGCACCGAGATCGCCCACGACCACGAGCGCGACGCCGCCCGCACCGACGAGCAGCCCCACCCGCTGGCGCGCCGTTGTCCGCTCCCCCAGCAAGGGTGCCGCGACGACGGCGACGACCAGCGGCTGGAGCGCCGCGACCAGCGCCGACGTGCCGGCCGGGACGCCCGCGCCCGCGGCGGCGAAGACGCCACCCAGGTAGACCGCCTGCACGAGGAGGCCGAGGCAGGCCTGGCGCAGCAGGGAGCCGGGCCGCAGGCGCTCGCCCCGCAGCAGCACCCAGCCGCCGAGGAGAGCCGCCGCGAGCCCGGTGCGCCAGGCGAGCACCGTCGCGACCGGAGCGTCCCGGGTGGCGAACTCCGCGCCGACGAAGCCGGACGACCAGCACACGACGAGGACGCCCGCGGCCACGGCGTCGGTACGGCGATCCCTCACCCGGCCGAGGTAACCACACCGGTCGGTATACTCGCAGTGCACCGATCGAGAGGAGCGGACATGTCCGACGTGATCGCAGCACCGACCAACCTGACCCCCGCCGCAGAGCGGCTGCTCGACGCCGCCTCGCGACTCTTCTACGCCCACGGCATCCGGGCCGTCGGGGTCGACGCCATCGCGGAGGCTGCGGGCACCACCAAGAAGACCCTCTACGACCGGTTCGGCTCGAAGGACGCGCTGGTCGCCCTGTACCTGGAGCGCCGGGCCTGGACGTGGCAGCAACTCCTCGAGGCCGAGATCGCGGCACGCGCCCCGGGCAGCGACCGGGTCCTCGCCGTCTTCGACGCGGCGCGCCGGTGGCGGGAGGAGCAGCAGCGGGGCTGCGCGTTCGTGAACGCCTACGCCGAGATCGGCGGCACGGACCACCCCGCACTCCCGGTGATCCGCGCCGAGAAGGAGTGGATGCGGCGACGGTTCACCCAACTCGCCACCGAGGCCGGGATCGCGCACCCGGAGGCGATCGCGGCGACGCTCCACCTGCTCTACGAGGGCGCGCTCGTCGCCTCCACCGCGGGCGACGACCCCGAGGCGCTGACGACGGCACGTGAGGCAGCCGCGCGCCTGGTCGGTTAGGTTCGCGGCCATGCTGGCTGCCTTCGTCTCCACCCCGAACCCGAAGGACCCGCTCTCCGTGCTGGAGATCGGCGAGCGCCCCGAGCCGGAGGCTCCCGACGGCTGGACGACCATCCAGGTCAAGGCGGTCTCGCTGAACCACCACGACCTGTTCAGCCTCCAGGGCATCGGCCTGCCCGCCGAGCGGATGCCGATGATCCTCGGCACCGACGCCGCCGGCATCGACGCCGACGGCAACGAGGTCGTCGTCCACGGGGTCATCTCCACCCCTGACTGGATGGGCGACGAGACCCTCGACCCGAAGCGCTCGCTGCTGTCGGAGGTGCACCAGGGCTCGATGGCGGAGAAGGTCGCCGTCCCGAAGCGGAACCTGCTGCCCAAGCCCGCTGAGCTCTCCTTCGCCGAGGCCGCCTGCCTGCCCACCGCATGGCTGACCGCCTACCGGATGCTGTTCGTGAAGTCCGGCCTGCGCCCGGGGCAGACGGTGCTCGTGCAGGGCGCCAGCGGCGGCGTGGCGACGGCGCTCATCGTGCTCGGCCGCGCCGCCGGCTACCGGATCTGGGTGACCGGCCGCAGTGAGGAGAAGCGGGCCGCAGCCCTCGCGCTCGGCGCCGAGCAGGCGTTCGAGAGCGGCGCCCGGCTGCCCGAGCGGGTCGACGGCGTCATGGAGACCGTCGGCGAGGCCACCTGGAGCCACAGCATCAAGTCGCTGAAGCCCGGCGGCGTGCTCGTCACCTCCGGCGCGACCACCGGGTTCAACCCCGGCGCCGAGCTCAACCGGGTCTTCTTCACCCAGCTCTCGGTCATCGGCTCGACGATGGGCACGAAGGCCGAGCTGGAGGCGCTCATCCAGATGTGCCGGGTCACCGGCATCCGGCCGCAGATCGACGTCGAGCTCCCCCTGGCGCAGGCCCGGGAGGGCTTCGCCCGGATGCTCGAGGGGCGCACCAACGGGAAGATCGTCTTCACGCTCTGAAGGGGCCACCGGTGATCGCTCGCATGTGGCGCGGTCGGGTCCGCACCGCGGACCGCGACGCCTACGTCGACTACATCGAGGGCACCGGCATGGCCGAGTACCGGCAGACCCCGGGGAACCGGGGCGCGCACATGCTCATCCGCGATCTGGGCGACGGGCACACCGAGGTGGTCACGCTCAGCTTCTGGACCGACCGGGACGTCATCCGCGGCTTCGCCGGCGAAGACATCGAGCGGGCCGTCTTCTACCCCGAGGACGACCGCTACCTGGTGGAGCGCGAGGAGACGGTCACGCACTTCGAGGTCGCTCCCGGCGGCTGACCGGGGTCAGTGCACGACCTTGAGCCCGATCACGCAGCCGACGATGCCCGCGAGCAGCAGAACCCGCACCAGCGACACGGGCTCGAGACCGGTCACCATCGCGTAGGCGACCGTCAGGACGGCGCCGATGCCCACCCACACCGCGTAGGCCGTGCCCAGCGGGAGCTCGCGCATGGCGTAGGCGAGCCCGCCCATGCTCGCGACCAGGGCGACGCCGAACACCACCGAGGGCACCGGCCGGGTGAGGCCGTGCGAGCGGTCGAGCGCCGCCGCCCAGACGGCTTCCAGCATCCCGGACACGACCAGCACCACCCACGACATCGCGGCCTCCTCTGGCGCCGTCTTGTCGCACACCGGGTACGGCACCGCTCGTCCGGGAGCCGGGGAGCGGCTCCCCTCCAGCCTCGCACGTGTCAACGTCAGTTGACACGGCGGCGGTGTGCAACTTAAGTTGACAGCCATGGCGGACACGGCACAGGTGGCTTCGGCAGCCAGCAGCAAGGACCCGGCGGTGGGGCTCACGGCGGTCCGGTCGCTGCGCGTCCTCGTCGAACGGCTGGAGGCGCTCCAGGTCGACAACGCCCGCGACCAGGGCTGGACCTGGGAGCAGATCGCCCATCAGCTCGGCGTCAGCCGGCAGGCGGTGCACAAGAAGTACTCACGCGGCCGCGGGCCGCTCCGACGGAGGGACTGACGATGTTCGAGAGGTTCACGCAGGACGCCCGGGACGTCGTCGTCGGGGCCCAGGCCGAGGCGCGCGAGCTCCGGCACCCGCGCGTCGGCACCGAGCACCTGCTCCTGGGCATGCTGGCCCGGCCGGCGACGACGGCGGCCCGCGCGCTCACCGGGCACGGGATCACCCACGACGACGTCGTGGCGGCGGTGCGGGCGAACCGGGGCGGCGACGAGCTGGACGCCGACGCGCTGAGCAGCCTCGGCATCGATCTGGACGCCGTCCGCGACCGGGTCGAGGAGGCCTTCGGGCCCGGCGCCCTGGACGGCCCGCGGCGGAAGGGGGCTGCGGGGCACATCCCGTTCACCCCGCGGGCGAAGAAGGTGCTAGAGCTCTCCCTGCGCGAGGCCATCGCGATGAAGTCGCGGACGATCACCGACGGGCACGTCCTGCTGGGGCTCCTCCGCGAGGGCGAGGGGCTGGCGGTGAAGGTGCTGCACGACCGCGGCGTCGACCTCCCGGCCCTCCGCGACGACCTCAGGCTCGGGCTGGACTCCTGACCGGCCCTCCGCGGAGCAGGACCAGCGCCGCCACCGCGGCCAGCGCGGAGGCGATCGCCGCGCCGGCGAAGACCGTGTGCAGCTGCGTGAGCACCGCCGCCTCCGTGGCGGCGTCGTAGGCGGCACAGTCGGCGGGGGTGGCAGGGCACAGCTCCATGGGGGTGCCGATCGCCGCCACCTCGGCGGTGAAGCGGCGCAGGGCGACGGCGGTGAGCAGCGACAGCCCCGCCAGCATGCCGACGGTGCGCGCCACGACCGCCAGCGAGCTCGCGCTCCCGTGCACCCGGGGCGGGGTGACCGCCAGCAGGACCGCGTTCACCGGCGCGATGGCGAGGCCGAACCCGAGGCCCGCGGCGACCAGCACGACGGTGGAGCCGACGCCGTCCAGCGACCGCTCGTCCCACCCGGTCATCGCGGCGAACGCCGCCGCGGTCAGCGCCATCCCGGCACCGGCGACGGCACGCGGCGGCACCACCCGGCACAGCCAGCCCCCGGCCACCGCCCCCACCGGCACGGCGACCAGCAGCCGCAGCAACACCAGCGCCGCCGCCAGCTGGTTCCCGGGCGCGGTCGTGGCCCGGGCGAACAGCGGGACGTCGACGAGCGCGGCGACCAGCGCGGCGCCCACGAAGACGTTGACCACCAGCGCGCCCCAGGCACCGACCGGGCGCAGCGCGGCCAACGGCAGCACCGGCTCGGGCGCCCGCCGCTCGTGCAGCACGAACAGCAGGCCGGCGACCGCGGCCACCGGCAGCAGCAGCCGGCCGTGCGCCACGACCTCGCGGGCCGGGTCGGCGGCGGCGAAGGCCCAGACCAGTGCGCCCAGCGACACCACGGCCAGCGCCGAGCCGACGACGTCGACCTCCCGGGCCAGCCGGCCCAGCCCGCGCAGCGGCAGCACCGCACCGGCGGGCCGGGCGATGCCGCGCGCCACCAGGGCGCCGGTGGCCAGCACGGTGAGCAGCAGCAGCGGCGCCGTCCACCCCCACCCGTCGGCCAGTGGGACGTAGAGCAGCCCGAGGGTGACGTCCTCGGCGAGCGCGGAGGGCTCGGCGAGCAGCAGCCCCAGGGCGGTGGCGGCGACGACGGCCAGCGCCACCCCGATCGGATCCGGTCGCCGCACCCGGCCGGTGACGACGACGCCGGCGGCCAGACCCACCCCCAGGAGCAGGTTGAGCCAGAAGATCGCCCGCCAGTCGGCGACGGCCAGCACGGCGGCCCCCGCAAGCGGCCCCAGGACGGCGCCCGCCTCCTGGACCGCGCCCACGATGCCGAGCGGGACCGCCCGGCGCTCGGGCGGCCACCGGTCGGCGACCAGCGCGAGCGTGGCCGGCACCAGGCCGCCGGCCCCGATGCCCTGGAGGCCGCGACCGGCCACGGCCGGGCCCAGCGTCTCCGCCGTCGCCGTCAGCAGCGAGCCCAGCGCGAACAGCAGCAGGCAGCCGATGAGCACGGGCGCCCGCCCGCGGAGGTCCGCCAGCCGGCCGAGCAGCGGCAGCGTGGCGGTGTAGCCGAGCAGGAAGCCCCCGACGATGGGGGTCGCCCGCTGCAGCTCGTCCAGCCCGACCCCGACCCCGGTGAGGATGTCGGGCAGCGCCAGGACGACGACGTAGGTGTCGGCGGCCGTGACCAGCACGGCGAGGGTGGCGAGGGCGATCGCGGCCGGCCCCGGGACCGGCCGGGAGGGGGCGACCGCAGCCTCAGCCGGTGGCCGGCGCGGTGATCTCGACATCGGCCCCGAAGTCGCTGAGCTCGAGGAGGTAGGTGGCGTCGGTGCCGGCTTCGAAGAAGGGGCCGGTCAGCTCCGCCCGGCGCAGCTCACCGCTGTCGGTGGCGATCGAGAACCGGGCCTGCACCGGCTGGGACGGGTCCTCGCTGGCGAGCACCTGCTCCACCAGGTCGCCGGGCAGCTCGGCGGTGACCTCGCGGACGACCTCGCCGTCGACCCGGCTCTCCTCGCCGAGTTCGGCCGAGGTGGCCTCGGCGAGCAGCTGCGAGATGCCCGTCTCAGGGTCGAGCAGCGCGCCGGGGTCGCCGAAGCCGAACTGGGCGGGGTCGATCACGCTGAACCCGCTGGTGAACGGCAGCTGCGCGTACACGGTCCCGTCGACGGAGACCACCTGCAGGTCCAGCGTGGAGCCCAGCGCCAGCACCTGGAGCGTGCCGTCGAAGGAGGCCGGGCGGGCGATGTCGCCCTCGCCGCCGACCAGCACCGTCCCGGTGGTCGGGGCGCCCTCGCTGGCCAGGTCGAAGTGCGCGCTCTCCGCCTCGTCCAGCGTCTGCTTGGCCCGCTCCAGCAGGCCGTCCGCCGACACCTCGGGCTCGTCGGACCCGCAGGCGGCGAGCACCGGGCCGACGACGATCACCAGCGCGAGCAGCGGCACGCCGGATCGGCGCAGCAGCATGACGTCCTCCCGTCGCGGCAGGGCTCCCCCGCCGTCGCGGCGGACACTAGCGCGCCGTCACGACTAGAGGATGGGCGTGACCCGCCTGGCGACCTTGCCAGCAACCTTCGCGCGGACCCTGTCGGGCAGATGGGGCAGCGCCGGCTCCAGCTCGGCGATCCGGTACTTCTGGGTCGTCAACGCCCGGAAGGCCAGTCCGACGGTCACCTCGTGGTCGGGTCGGAACACGAGCTCGACGGCGTCGCCGGCACCGACGTCCCCGTTCTCGAGCACCCGCAAATAGGCGCCCGGCGCCCCGTGCGCGGTGAACCGCTTGACCAGCTGCGGCTCGTCCCAGAAACGGGCGAAGTTGGCGCACGGGATCCGGGGCGCGGTCACCTCGAGCAGCGTCGTCCCGACCCGCCAGCGCTCGCCGAGGACGGCGTCGGTGAGGGCGAGCCCCGTCGTCCGCAGGTTCTCGCCGAACATGCCCGGCGGCAGCTCGCGGGCGAGTTCCGCGATCCAGAAGTCGGCGTCCTCCTGGGCGTAGGCGTAGAGCTGCTGGCCGTCCCCACCGTGGTACTTCCGGTTGACCTGAACGTCGCCGTCCAGCCCCCGCTCCCCGACGGCCACCCGACCGACCACCGGCCGCTTGGCGATCCCGCTGCGGTCGGGCCGACGACCGGGCAGCGGGAGGAGGTCGGTCCCGGACACGCAGACGGCGTCGACCCGCCCGGTCACTTGGGCTTGGCGGAGGCGGTCGACTCGTTGGTGGAGAGCGCGGCGACGAACGCCTCCTGGGGGACCTCGACGCGGCCGACCATCTTCATCCGCTTCTTGCCCTCCTTCTGCTTCTCCAGCAGCTTCCGCTTGCGGGTGATGTCACCGCCGTAGCACTTGGCGAGGACGTCCTTGCGGATGGCGCGGACCGTCTCGCGGGCGATCACCCGGGAGCCGACCGCGGCCTGGATCGGCACCTCGAACTGCTGCCGCGGGATGAGCTCGCGCAGCTTGCCGGCCATCATCACGCCGTAGCTGTAGGCCTTGTCCTTGTGCACGATCGCGCTGAACGCGTCGACCGCCTCGCCCTGCAGCAGGATGTCCACCTTCACCAGCGCCGACTCCTGCTCGCCGGCCTCCTGGTAGTCCAGCGAGGCGTAGCCGCGGGTGCGGGACTTCAGCGCGTCGAAGAAGTCGAAGATGATCTCCCCCAGCGGCAGGGTGTACCGCAGCTCGACGCGGGACTCGCTGAGGTAGTCCATGCCGCCGAGCTGGCCGCGCCGGCCCTGGCAGAGCTCCATGATCGCGCCGGTGTAGTCGCTGGGCGCGATGACCGTGGCGTTGACGATCGGCTCGTAGACGCGGTCGATCTTGCCCTCGGGCCAGTCGCTGGGGTTGGTCACCGTGTGCTCGGTGCCGTCCTCCATGATCACCCGGTAGACGACGTTCGGGGCGGTGGAGATCAGGCTGATGCCGGCCTCGCGCTCCAGCCGCTCGCGGACGATCTCCAGGTGCAGCAGCCCCAGGAAACCGACGCGGAAGCCGAACCCGAGCGCCGCCGACGTCTCCGGCTCGTAGACCAGCGCCGCGTCGTTGAGCAGCAGCTTGTCCAGCGCCTCGCGCAGCAGCGGGTACTCGCTGCCGTCGATCGGGTAGAGGCCGGAGTAGACCATCGGGCGCGGGTCGCGGTACCCGCCGATGGACTCCGCCGCCGGCTTGTTCGCCAGCGTCACGGTGTCGCCGACGCGGGACTGGCGGACGTCCTTCACGCCGGTGATGAAGTAGCCGACCTCGCCGACGCCGAGGGAGTCCACGGGCTTGGGCTCGGGCGAGATGACGCCGATCTCGAGCAGCTCGTGGGTCGCGCCGGTCGACATCATCTTGATCTTCTCGCGGGCGGAGATGCGCCCGTCGACCACGCGCACGTAGGTGATGACGCCGCGGTAGATGTCGTAGACCGAGTCGAAGATCATCGCCCGCGCCGGCCCCTCCGCGACGCCGGTGGGCGCGGGGATCTCCTCGACGATGCGGTCGAGCAGCTCGGGCACGCCCTCGCCGGTCTTGCCGCTGACGCGGAGGACGTCGTCGGGGTCGCAGCCGATGATGTGCGCGATCTCCGCGGCGTACTTCTCCGGCTGGGCGGCCGGCAGGTCGATCTTGTTGAGCACCGGGATGATCGTGAGGTCGTTCTCCAGCGCCAGGTAGAGGTTCGCCAGCGTCTGCGCCTCGATCCCCTGCGCCGCGTCCACCAGCAGCACCGCGCCTTCGCAGGCGGCCAGCGACCGGGACACCTCGTAGGTGAAGTCGACGTGCCCGGGGGTGTCGATCATGTCGAGGACGAACTCACCGCCGGCGTGCTCACCGGAGCGCTGGGTCCACGGCAGGCGGACGTTCTGCGCCTTGATGGTGATGCCGCGCTCGCGCTCGATGTCCATGCGGTCGAGGTACTGGGCGCGCATCTGCCGGGCCTCGATGATCCCGGTGACCTCGAGCATCCGGTCGGCCAGCGTCGACTTGCCGTGGTCGATGTGGGCGATGATGCAGAAGTTCCGGATGCGGGCCGGATCGGTGGCAGCAGGAGTCGTCACAGTGCCGCCATCGTCCCACGTCCCGGCCCGAGGCCCTAGCCCGGCGCGGCGAGGGGCTCGCGCGGGGTGTGCGGGAGGTCGCCGGACGGCGGGTTGGGGTGGCCGGCCGGACGCTGGTATCTTTGCAGGCCGGTCCTGTGGCGCATGCCCGGACGCAGATCTTCAGCACCATTGTCAGAAGTACTCCCTCCTGTCGAGACACCGAGGCTCACGCGTGGCGAACATCAAGTCCCAGATGAAGCGGATCAAGACCAACGAGAAGGCGCGTCAGCGCAACGTTGCCGTCAAGTCCGCCCTGAAGACGGCCGTCCGGCGGGTGCGCACCGCCGCCGAGTCCGGGGACGCCGCGGCCGCGACCGCCGCCTACCAGGCCGCTGCCAAGCAGCTGGACAAGGCCGCCAGCAAGGGCGTCATCCACAAGAACCAGGCCGCCAACCGCAAGTCGGGTCTGGCGAAGCTCACCGCCGGTCTCTGATCGGCCCGCGTCCACCCGGACGCGCACGCTCGACGACGAGCCCCCTCCCCTCGCGGGGACGGGGGCTCGTCGCGTTCCCTGCTGCCGCAGCACCCTCCTACCGCCCTCAAGGACTGCCCGTGACCTCCCCCGGACGCCGCTTCCTCGTCCTGCACGGGTGGCAGAACCGCCGGCCCGCGCACCACTGGCAGTGGCAGCTCGTGGAGTCGCTGCGCGCCGCCGGCGAGCAGGTCCTCTATCCCCAGTTCCCGGACCCGGACCGGCCGGTGGTCGGCACCTGGACCGAGCTGCTGCGCGCCGAGCTGGCCCAGCTGGGCGCCGGCGAACGCGTCGTCGTGGCGCACTCCCTCGCCGTGCCGCTGTGGCAGCACGCGGCGTCCCTGCTGACGCCGGCGGAGCGCGTGGACCGGGTGCTGCTGGTCGCCCCGCCCGCGCCCGAGGTGCTGGCCGGGTACCCGGAGGTGGCCGCCTTCGCCGCCTTCGGCCCTGATGCGCACCAGCTGAGCCGTGGGGCCGGCTCGGTGCGCCTGGTGGCGAGCGACGACGACCCGTACTGGCCCGGCGGCGGTGCGGTGCCCGTGTACCGAGCGCTCGGTGTCGACGTCGACCTGCTGCCGGGTCAGGGGCACCTCGACCCGGAGGCCGGGTACGGCCGCTGGCCCGCCGTCGAGGCGTGGTGCCGCGACCCGTCGACCCGCCTGGCCCGCGCTGATCCGCCGCGTCGGGCCGGTCACGGCCCGCCCCGGCCGGGAGGTGGAGGTCGCGCGGCCTCAGGTGCGCGGCACGAGAGCTGCCGGGACGACGACCGTGCGGGCGAGGCGGTCGTGCAGCGCCCGCCTCCGCGGATCGCGCCAGGCCATGCCGAGGCTGAGCAGCGGCAATAGCAGCGACAAGGCGTAGCTGACGCCCATGACCACCCACTCGTCGCTGCCGAGGATGGCTCGTGCGACGGCGAGGTGCGCCAGCTGCCAGGGCAGCCACTTCACCGCATTCCGCCAGGCCGCTCGCCCGATGCCGGGGCCGACCGGTTCCGCGGGCAGATCGGCCTGCGGCGTCGTGTCGTCGACCGCCACCCGCAGGCCGGCGCGCTCCTTGCCCGGACCGGCATGCCGGGCACCGGCTTCGCGGAGCGTGAAGTACAGCCACACGGGCAGCACGGTGGCCGCGAAGACGCCCAGGTCGGCGATCACCAGGTCGACCGGGTCGCGCTGACCTCCCTCCGGGACGAGACCCGACAGTCGCGCCCCCGCCGCCACCGCCGCGAGCACGGCGAGCCACCCGAGGATGACGACGTAGTCCCAGCCGGCCGCCCTCCAGCGCGCGACAGCCGACCACGTTCCGGGACCGTCGGGTTCCATGGGCGACAAGCTAGCGGTTCGTCCTCCGGAGCGGTCTCGACGCGCCCGCCTCGGCGCTGGGCTCAGCGGCCGGTGCGGGCCGGTCGGCCCCGACCCGTCTCCGCCCGGATGGTGACGATGCGGCGGATGGCCCGCTCGAGGGCGTAGTCCGCGCTGGCCGCGACACCCTTGACGTCGGCGTTGAGGTCGGCGGCCACGCCGAGGGCCAGCTGGAGGCCCTCGATGCTCCAGCCGCGCGCCTGCGCCTGCGCCTTCTTGACCTTCCAGGGCGGCATCTTCAGCGTGCGGGCGAGGTCGCCGGGGTTGCTGGAGCTCAGCGAGGCCACCCGGGCCGCGGTGCGCACGCCGTCGGCGATGGCGTCGGCGATCAGCACGTGGGCGACCCCGCGCTCGAGCGCCCAGCGCAGCATCTCGATCGAGCCCGCCCGGTCACCGGTCAGCACGCGCTCGGCCACGGTGAACCCGGTGACCTCGGCCTGCCCGCGGTGGAACCGGGCGACGTCGTCGGCATCGATGCTGCCGCCGAAGTCGGAGACCAGCTGACCGGCGGCCGCCGAGAGCGCGCGCAGGTCGGCGCCCACGGCGTCGACCAGTGCGGTGACCGCATCGGGGGTGATCCGGCCGCCGAGCCGGCGCACCTCGTTGCGCGCGAACGCGATGCGGTCGCCGACGGAGGAGACCTTGGGGCACTCGTCGACCGCCGCACCGGCGGCCTTGAACGCCTTGACCAGGGCCTCGTTCCGCTTGCCACCGGAGTGCACGATCACCAGCGTCAGGTCCGGGTCCGGTTCCTTCGCGTAGCCGGCCAGGGCATCGGCCAGCGCGCCGGCCGACTCCTGCACCCCGGTGACGACGACGAGCCGGTGCCCGCCGAACAGCGACGGCGCCAGCACGTCGGCCAGCTCCCCCACCGGCAGCCCCATGGCCGCCAGTTCGTGCACCTCGGCGTCGGGGTGGCGGGCGAGGATCGCCCGGCGCACGGCCCCGACGGCGCGGGAGCGCAGCAGCTCCTCCTCGCCGATCACCACGCGCAGGTGCGACGTGGGCTCGACGGGGGCGGCAGGCACCTCCGCATGGTGCCACGCGGGACCGACGCTCCGCGGTGGCCGCCCGGGAGCCCGGGACCGGGGCGTCGATGGCTCCGGGTCCGCCTGCCGCCGCCTGGCCGCCGGGGTCCGCGCCCCGGGCGGCGATCCCCCAGTTCCCGGCCCGGCCGACCACCGCGAGGTCGCCGTCCCGGTCGGTGCGGTGCACCCGCGTGCCGGCGTCGGCCAGCCACCCCAGCAGCCGCGGAGCGGGGTGCCCGTAGGTGTTGTCCGCCGCCACCGAGATGAGCGCGGCTCGCGCCCCGGTGGCGGCGAGGAACGCCGGGTCGGCGTCGCCGCTGCCGTGGTGGGGCACCTTGAGCACGTCGGCGCGGAGATCCGTGCCGTCGCGCAGCAGCGCGGCCTCCTCGTCGGCACCGATGTCGCCGGTGAGGAGCAGGCGCACCCCCGCGGCGGTGACCCGGACGACGAGCGACAGCCCATTGGGATCGGCCGCCGCGGTGGCCCGGCGCGGATCGGGCGCGAGCACCTCGATCTCGACCCCGGCAACGCTGCGGCGGTCGCCCGGCACGAGGAGCTCGCGGGTGCCGCCGGCGCGCCGCACCAGGGCGTCGATGCCCGAGGCCCGGTCGTCGGCCGGCGAGAGGGTGCCGCTCGCGACGACGCCCACCGTGCGACCGCCCAGGGCGCCGGCGAGGCCGCCCACGTGGTCGGCGTCCAGGTGAGAGAGCAGCACGAGGGGCAGGTGGTCGATCCCGAGGCGGTCGAGGCAGCGGTCGATCGGGGCGACGTCCGGGCCGGCATCGACCAGGATCCCCCGGCCGTCGCCCACGGGGAGCACCAGGCCGTCGCCCTGCCCCACGTCGCAGGCCACCAGCAGCGCTCCGGCCGGCGGCCAGCCGTCCAGCTGCTGGCGCAGCGGCCAGCCCACCGCGACCACCCCGACGAGAGCCGCGAGCGCGAGCAGCCGCGCCCGGGGGAACCGCCACAGCAGGTACCCCAGGGTCAGCAGGAGGCCGGTGAGCAGCAGCGCCCCCACCGTCCCGGCCGGCCAGCCGGCGACGGCGTCCGGCGCGGCCGCCGCCCGCTCCGCCACGAGCACGATCCAGCGCACCGGCCACCCGGCGAGCCAGACCAGAGCGTCGCCGGCCCAGGGCCAGGGCACCCCGAGGGGCGCGGCCAGCAACCCGAGGACGGTCGCCGGCGGCACGGCCGGGGCCGCCAGGAGGTTGGCCGGCACCGAGACCAGGCTGACCGTGCCGGTGAGCCCGGCGATCACCGGAGCGGTCGCCAGCCCGGCGGCGACGCTCACCGCCACGGCGTCGGCCGGCCACCCGGGCCAGCCGTGCCCGCGCAGCCGGCGCGCCCACGGCGGGGCCAGGAGCACGATGGCCGCGGTGGCCGCGACGGACAGCGTGAAACCGGCGTCCCGCGCCAGCCCCGGCTGGACCAGGAGCAGCACGGTCACCGCGGCACCGAGCGCCGGCAGCGCGGCCCGCGACCGCCCGGAGGCGAGTGCGAGCAGGGTGACCGCGCCCATGGCGGCGGCCCGGAGCACGCTGGCGCTCGGCCGGGCCAGCACGACGAAACCGACGAGCGCCAGCCCGCCCACCAGCGCCTGGATCCGGCGGTCGACGGCCCGGCGCCGCAGCGGCCGGAGGATGCCGGCGATCACGATCGCCACGTTGGCCCCGGAGACGGCGGTCAGGTGCGCCAGCCCGGCCTGCTGGAACTCCTCGTCCAGCACCGGGTCCATCCGGCTGGTGTCACCCACCACCAGCCCCGGCAGCAACCCGCCGGCCCGGTCGTCCAGCACGCGGTCCGCGGCGGCGGCCAGGGCGTGCCGCAGCTCGCCCGCCACGCGCTGGACGGCCCCGGGGCCGCCGACCGGCTCCGGCGGACCGCGGGCCGACAGCACCGCCACCACGTCGTCGCCCTCTCCGGGGAGTGCCAGCCCGGCGCGCACCCGGAGCTGCTGCCCGGGCAGGAGCCCGGACCAGCCGTCGGCGGGTGCGAAGACGAGGACGGCCTCCTCCAGCCGGTGAACCGCGCCGCCGTCGGCGAGCACCGTGACGTCCGCCTCGAGGAGGACGCGCGACGCACCGCCGCCGCCCGCCAGCGCCCGGGGATCGGTCCGCACGGTCACGGTCACCTGCGCGGTCCCGCCCTCCGCGGCGGCTGCGCGCAGCGGGGACGCCTCGCGCGCCGCGCCGCGCACCGCGCCGGCGCCGGAGGCCACCGCGAGGCCGGCCAGGACGACGAGGGCGACGCTCGCCGCGGGACCGCGGGCACGCGCGAGGAGGACCGCCGCACCGAGCGCGGCCCCACCCAGGGCGGCCAGCACCGGCCACCGCACCAGCGGCGCCCCCAGCGTCACCATCCAGACCGCGCCGGCGAGCGGCCAGAGCCGCAGGTCGAGGAAGCGCCAGCGGTCGAGCGCCGCGCTCACACCGACACCAGCTCGGCGAGCTCGGCCGCCTTCGCCGGGCCGATGCCCGGCACGTCGTCGAGCTCCTCGACGCTGCGGAAACCGCCGCTGCGGGTGCGGTGCTCGACGATGCGCTGGGCGAGGACCGGGCCGATGCCCGGCAGCGCGTCCAGCTCCGCCACCCCAGCGGTGTTCAGGTCGACGCGGCCCCCGCCGCCCGGGGGGCCGCCCGCGGGCGGCCCCTCCGCGCCCGCACCGGGCACACCCACGGCGACCTGCTGCCCGTCGGAGAGGAGCGCGGCCAGGTTCACCGAGGCCGGGTCGGCCTCGGGCAGGAGCCCGCCGGCCGCCTCGACCGCGTCGGCGACCCGGGCGCCCGCGGTGAGCGTGACCAGACCCGGCCGCGCCACCTGCCCCACCACGGAGACGACCACGGTGCCGGCGGTCTCGGCCACCTCCCCCACCGGGGGCTCGCCGGCTGCGGGGGTGGCCGGCGCGGTGGGCGAGGGCAGCGGCGCCGCCGCCGGCTCCACCCGGGGCCGCTGGGACCACGTCCAGACCAGCAGGAGCAGGACCGCCACCACCGCGGCGGCCCACACGGCGCGCCCACCGGCGCGGCCGGCGTCCCAGCGGGGCGTCGTGCCGGGTGCCCGGTGCCGCCCCACACCGGCGGGTGGGTCCGGGCGCCCCGCGACGTCGACCGGCACGGTGATCCGGTCGTCCGCCGGCCAGGGCGGGTCGTCGTCCTCGGGGACCCAGCCGTCGGCGGCGGGGCGCGGCTCGGCCAGGACGGCGCGCAGCCGGGCACGGATGACGTCGGCGTCGTCGTCACGGCGGGCAAGCAGGCGCACCCCGGCGACGCTAGGGAGCGCGGCCGCCCTCTCCCGCGGTCACGACGCCGGCTGTGGACGGCTGCCCGGGGTGTGGACGGCGCGCGGGCCCGCGCGGACGCCGGCTCGGGGGGGCTCGGGGGAGGTTCGGGGGGGGCGTGGCCTGCAGCTCCTGACGGCGACTGGGCCGCCGTCAGGAGCAGTTCCTCACGCTGCGCGGCGTCCAGGCAGACCCGAGAGGGAATGGGCGTGCGGGCCGGCTGCGGCGAAGGTGGCGGCGGTGACGACCAGCGGCAGGGTGCTCATCGGCAGCGTCCGCTGGTTGCCCCCGTGCCCGCAGGAACTTGCCCTGGGGCCGCTGCTCACGCGGTCAGAAGGTAGGGCCCGCCTCCGGTGTGCGCCAGTGGCTGCGCCGCGGCAGCGGAAAGGGGGAGCACCAGGGCCACCCAGGGGCCTTGGCGGAGGCCTCCGCACGCCGGAGACTGCGCTGGGACATCCAGGAGCGGAGGACAGATGCGGGTCGAGGTGACCGACGACACCGGGCAGCACCGGTACGAGGGGCGGATCAACGGGGAGCTGGCCGCGATCGCGGAGTACATCCGGACGGCACAGCTCGTGGTGTTCACGCACACGGAGGTGCTGCCCGGTCACGAGGGTCAGGGCGTCGCCTCGGACCTGGTGCGCCAGGCGCTGGACGACGTGCGCAGCCAGGGCCTTGCGGTGCTGCCGTTGTGCCCGTTCGTGGGCGCCTGGATCGGGCGCCACCGGGCGGAGTACGGCGACCTGGTCTACCACTCGCGCACCACGGTCACCCCGGAGGCCGACGCCGCAGCACGGTGACCGCGGAGCCCTCGCCGGCCGGGAGCCGGTGCCGAGGGCGTCGACGGCCGGGCGGTCATGGGCCGTATGGACAGCGACCGCTCTGCGGAGCGGCGGACGGGCCGTGGGACTGCCGCCCGGCACGCCGTCCGGTGAGCCCTGCCGCTCACCGCGGGTGCTGGTCCCCCACGTCCAGAGGCTCCCCGGCATGCCGGGACACGACCACGCCGACGGCTCCCGGGCCGACGTGCGCGCCGATGGCGGCACCGAGCTCGCTCACGTGTAGCTCCTGCACCCGGGGGACGCGGGCCCGCAGCTCGGTGACCAGCCGGTCGGCCCGCTCGGCGGCGGCGAGGTGGTGCACGGCGAGGGAGACCTCCCGGTCGCCGGCGTGCTCGACGACGTGCTGGACCAGGCGGGCGAGCGCGCGCGCCGAGGTCCGTACCTTCTCCAGCGGCACGACCCGGCCGTCGACCACGTGCAGCACCGGCTTGACGGCCAGCGCCGAGCCCAGGACCGCGGCCGCGGAGCCGATCCGCCCGCCCCGGCGCAGGTGCTCCAGCGTGTCGACGACGAACAGCGTGCGGGTGCGGGCGGCGGCGTCCCGGGCGACCTGCGCCACCGTGGCGCCGTCGGCCCCGCAGGCCGCTGCGCGGGCGGCCGCCAGGACGGCGAACCCGGTGCCCATCGCCGCCGAGCGGGAGTCGACGACGGAGACGATGTGCTCCCCCACCTGCGACGCGGCGACGCGGGCGGCGTCCCAGGTGCCGGAGAGCTCCGCGGACAGGTGGACCGAGACCAGCCGGTCGGCCCCCGCGTCCAGCGCGGCGCGGTAGGCGGCGACGAAGTCCCCGGGCGTGGGCCGCGACGTGGACACCCGCTGGCCGCGGGTGGAGAGCGCCTTCGCCACGTCCTCGGCGCTGATGTCCTCGCCCTCTCGCCCCGAGCGGCCGGCGAGGACGACGTAGAGCGGGACGACCCGGACGCCGTACTCGTCGGCGAGCGGGCGGGGCAGGTAGGCCGTCGAATCGGTGAGGACGGCGACGGGCACCCGGCGAGGCTAGCTGCCGACCGCGCGCCGTACGGAGCGTGGTGCTCGGGCCGGTCAGCCGACGGCGTCGGCGTCCTGGGCCGGGCCCGGGTCCGGCCGGTCACCGGCCGCTCCGGGAGCCCCCTGTTCGGGATCCGCGCGGAGCCGGTCCGCCGCGGGCGCGGCGAGCCCCTCCAGCAGCGGACCGGCCGACGCGTTGTGCCGGAGCAGCCGCCACCGGCCGCTCTGCCGGGCCAGCTCGCTCCACCCGCAGTTGTCCAGCGGACCGAACACGCGCCGGTGGTCCGGCCCGAGCTCCAGCAGCGCCTCGATCAGCCGGCCGCTCGTGCCCCCGTGGGTCACCACCACGGCCACGTCCGCCGGTGGCAGGTCGGCGAGCCCTGCGACCACCCGCGAGACGACCGCCGGGGCCTCCTCCCCACCGCGGCCCCGCACCGGCCGCCCGGCCAGCCAGTCCGCGTACTGCTCGGGGTACCGGTCGGCCACCTCCTCGCGGGTGAGGCCTTCCCACGCGCCCATCCCGTGCTCGCGGAACCTCGGGTCCAGCCGCAGCGGCACGTCCAGCAGCGAGGTGAGTGCCCGCGCGGTGTCCGCGGCGCGGCCGAGGTCGCTGGCGACCACCGCCGTCGACCGGGGCGTCAGCCCGGCCGAGGCCACGAGGTGCGGTGCGGCGTGGACCGCCTGCGCCCGCCCGACCTCGTCGAGCGGTGGGTCGAGCTGCCCCTGGAACCGTCCGGCCGCGTTCCACCCGGTGCGCCCGTGCCGCCAGACCACCAGCCGGGTCACCGGCAGCTCGGGCACGGCCGGGGAGGTCACTGGCCGGCCGTCTCCGCGACCGACGGGGAGCCGGCGTCCGCCGGGGCGCCCGGGGCGGACCCGGGGTCGGCCGCGTCGGTGAAGGGGATGGACGGGCAGTCCTTCCAGAGGCGCTCGAGGGCGTAGTAGGCCCGCTCCTCGGCGTGCTGGACGTGCACCACGACGTCGATGAAGTCCAGCAGCACCCAGCGCGCCTCGGCCACGCCCTCGCGGCGCACCGGCTTCACGCCGTGCTCCCGCAGCCGCTCCTCGACCTCGTCGACGATGGCCTGGACCTGCCGCTCGTTGGGTGCGGACGCGAGGACGAAGGCGTCGGTGATGGCGAGCCGCTCGCTGACGTCGACGATGGTGACGTCGGTGGCCAGCTTGTCCGCGGCGGCCTGGGCGGCGAGCAGCGCGGTCTCCCGGGCCTCGGGCGAGGCGGTCATTCGGGCACCTCCTGGAGGTGGGACGTCGTGGGTGGGGTGCGAGCACCGTCGGGGCCGGTGGTGTTCCCGGGCCCGGTCGGGGGTGGGCGGTCGTAGGTGGGGCGGTCACCCGCCGGGCGCCCGTCGCGGGCCTGCCCGGGGGCAGGGCGCCGCGCGGGCTCGCGGTAGAGGCCGCGCTTCTCGATGTACTGGACCACGCCGTCGGGCACGAGGTACCAGACGGGCATGCCGCGGCCCACCCGGTCGCGGCAGTCGCTCGAGCTGATGGCAAGCGCGGGGATCTCCACCAGGCTGACCCCGCCCTCGGGCAGGTGGCTGTCGGCCAGCGTGTACCCGGGGCGCGTGACCCCGATGAAGTGCGCCAGCTCGAAGCACCGGGCACCGTCGCGCCAGGTCATGATCTGGGCCAGGGCGTCGGCGCCGGTGATGAAGAACAACTCGGCCCCCGGACGCTGGGCCTGCAGGTCGGTGAGCGTGTCGAAGGTGTAGGTGGGCCCGCCCCGGTCGATGTCGACCCGGCTCACGGAGAACCGCGGGTTCGACGCCGTCGCGATCACGGTCATGAGGTACCGGTCCTCGGCCGGGCTCACCACCTGGTCGCTCTTCTGCCACGGCTCACCGGTGGGCACGAACACCACCTCGTCGAGCCCGAACAGCCCGGCGACCTCGCTGGCGGCGACCAGGTGCCCGTGGTGGATGGGATCGAAGGTCCCACCCATCACGCCGACTCGTCGTCCCGCCACCGGCCGAGCGTATCCGGGGGTGCCGACCCCGCGCCGCGAGGACCGGCCCGCGCACCCCACCGGGCCGACGGCGACGGCGACCGGCTCCCCCGTGCAGCCGGTCGCCGTCCGGCCGCACCGGTGCGGCCGGCGGGTGACGACACGTCGGCACCGCGTTGTCCAACGGAGCCGGCAGCGTGCGGTTACGCACCGACCCGGAAGCACCTCGGGGCCGCCGGCGCACCGGCACGTCGGTCCCTTCTCACAGGGTGGTGACGAAGTCGGCGAGCTGAGCGGCGTTGCGGCACTCGACCATGTCGATGACCTCGCCGTACCGGTCGGCGGCGGAGTCACCGCTCCCCCAGAGCCGGCGCGGCTCGGGGTTCAGCCAGTGCGCCGAGCGGGCCTTCGACACCAGGCCGGCCAGCACCGGGACACCCGGCTGCCGGTAGTTGGTCCGCCCGTCGCCGAGCACGAGCAGCGACGTCTTGGGACCGATGGCCGAGGCCCAGCGGTCGGCGAACACGTCGAACGCGGTGCCGTAGTCGCTGTGCCCGTCGAAGCCCACGACCTGGGCCTCGCGGCCGATCCGGGCGATGGCGTCGGCGACGTCCACACCCGGCCGGAAGAACCGGGTGACCTCGTCGGTGGAGTCGACGAACGCGAACGCCCGCACACCGGTGAAGTGCTCCCGCAGCGCCTGGGTGAGCATCAGCGTGAAGTGGCTGAACCCGGCCACCGAGCCGCTGACGTCGCAGAGCACCACGAGCTCGGGCTTGTGCACCTTGCGCGGCCGGTGGTGGGTGACCACCGGGACCCCGCCGGTGCCGAGCGAGGCCCGCACGGTCTTGCGGAAGTCCAGCCGGCCCTGACGCCCGAGGCGCCGGCGGGCGGAGAGCCGGACGGCGAGCCGGCGGGCCAGCGGGGCCACCGCCCGGCGCAGCTCGGCGAGGTCGGCCGACTGGGCGCGGAGGAAGTCGACCTGGTCGGCGAGCGGCCGCACGGCGTTCTTCGCGACCCGGTCGCGGCCCTTCTCCGCCGCCGTCCGCCGGCGGACCTCCGCCTCGACCGCGGTCCGGAAGGCCGCCAGCCGGTCGCGCACCGTCTGCCGCGCCACCTGCTCGGCCAGGCCACCACGGCCGGACTCCCCGAGCAGCCCGGCGAGCAGCTGGGCCACGAGCGTGTCCGGCGAGAGCGCCCGCATCACCCGGTAGCTGAAGTACGACTGCCCCGACGGGGTGGGCTGCCCCTGCCCCAGGAGGTCGACTGCTTCGCGGGCGAACCGGCGCAGGGCCTCGGGGTCGCCGTCCTGCAGCAGCTGGAGCAGCTCGTCCCGCATCTGCGCGGCGAGCGCGGCGTCGTCGGGGACGTCGAGGGTGGACTCCCCCGGCTCGCCCGGGCCGTCGCCGTCCCCCGCGTCGGGCACCGGGCGGTCGCCGAGCGGCCACCACAGGTCGAACAGGACGTCGTAGGCATCGCGTTGCGCGGCGCGCTGCAGCAGCACGGCCGCGAGCCCGTGGCGCAGCTGCTCGCGGTCGAGCAGGTCGATGACGGTCAGGATCTCCGCGGCGTCGACCGCCTGGCTGATGCCCACCGGGATGCCGGCCTCGCGGACCGCCCGCACGAACCCGTCCAGGTGCCCGGCCAGCCCGCCGGGCTCCCGCCCCGGTGCCACCGGCGCGGCCATCAGTTCAGCCGCAGCTCGGCCGCGGCCCGCGTCTGGTCGCTGGCGTGCTTGAGCACGACGCCGAGGGTCGCGGCCATCGCCGGCTCGTCGAGGGTGTCCAGCCCGAGCTCCAGCAGGGTCTGCGCCCAGTCGAGGGTCTCCGAGATCGACGGCGACTTCTTCAGCTCCAGCCCGCGCAGCGCCCGCACGGTGGCCACCAGCTGGTCGGCCAGCCCCGCGGCGAGGTCGGGCACGCGGGACAGCACGATCTCCCGCTCCCGCTCGGCCGACGGGTAGTCCAGCGCCAGGTACAGGCAGCGCCGCTTGAGGGCCTCGGAGAGCTCGCGGGTGGCGTTGGAGGTGAGGACGACGGTCGGCCGGCGGGTGGCCGCGATCGTGCCGAGCTCCGGGATGGTGACCTGGAAGTCGCTGAGCACCTCGAGCAGCAGCCCCTCGACCTCGACGTCGGCCTTGTCGGTCTCGTCGACGAGCAGCACGGTCGGCTCGGTGCGGCGGATCGCGGTCAGCAGCGGCCGGGAGAGCAGGAACTCCTCGCCGAAGATGTCGTCGTGCACGGTGTCCCAGTCGGCGCCGCCCTCGGCCTGGGACGCCTGGATGCGCAGCAGCTGCTTCTTGTAGTTCCACTCGTACAGCGCGCGTGCCTCGTCCAGGCCCTCGTAGCACTGCAGGCGGATCAGCTCCGACCCGGTGGCCGCGGCGAGCGCCTTGGCCAGCTCCGTCTTGCCGGTGCCCGCCGGTCCCTCGACCAGCAGCGGCTTGCCGAGGCGGTCAGCGAGGAAGACCGTCGTCGCGATCTGCGCGTCGGGCAGGTAGCCGGCGGTGGACAGCCGCTTGCTGACGTCCGCGACCGACGAGAAGTGGGGGGACTGCGACGGCGGGCGGGGCATGCGGCTCCTCGGGAGGCGGCAGGGTCAGCGCGTGTGGCCGGACCCCGTGACGACGTACGTGGTGGAGGTCAGCTCGGGCAGGCCGAGCGGGCCCCGGGCGTGCAGCTTCTGGGTGGAGATGCCGATCTCGGCGCCGAAGCCGAACTCGCCGCCGTCGGTGAACCGGGTGGAGGCGTTGACCAGCACGGCGGCGGCGTCGACCCCGGCGGTGAAGTCGGCGATGGCGCGGGCCGAGTCGGCCACGATGGCCTCGGTGTGGCCGGTGCTCCACCGCGCGATGTGCTCCAGGGCCTGCGGCAGGTCGTCGACGATCCGCACCGCCATGTCCATCGAGAGGTACTCGGTGCCCCAGTCCTCGTCGGTGGCTGGGACGACGCCGTCATGCGCGGACCGGGCGGCGTCGTCACCGTGCAGCGTGACGCCGGCGCCGGCGAGCGCGGCGAGCAACCGGGGCAGGAACGGGACGTCGCGGTGCACCAGCAGCGTCTCCGCGGAGTTGCAGACGCTCACCCGGTGGGTCTTGGAGTTGAGCACCACCGCCTCGGCGATCTCCGGGTCGGCGGAGGCGTCGACGTACACGTGGCAGTTGCCCTCCCCGGTCTCGATGACCGGCACCCGCGACTCGCGCACCACCCGCTGGATCAGCGAGGCGCCGCCGCGCGGGATCACCACGTCGACCAGACCGCGGGCGTTCAGCAGCTCCCCCACCGACGCGCGGTCGGCCGGGAGCAGCTCGACGAACCCGGCGGGCAGCCCGGCCTTCTCCCCGGCCTCGGTGAGGACGGCGAGCAGCGCGGCGTTGGTGCCGAACGCCGACGCCGACCCGCGCAGCAGCGCCGCGTTGCCGCTCTTGAGGCACAGGCCCGCGGCATCGACGGTGACGTTCGGGCGCGCCTCGTAGACGATCCCGACCACGCCGAGCGGGACGCGGACCTGCTTCAGCTCCAGCCCGTTGGGCAGCCGGGAGCCGCGCACCACGTCGCCCACCGGGTCGGGCAGCGCGACCAGCTGGCGCAGCGCGTCGGCGACGCCGGCGACGCGGCCGGCGTCCAGGCGCAGCCGGTCGACGATCGCCTCCGGCGTGCCGTCGGCCCGCGCGGCGGCGACGTCGGCCGCGTTGGCGGTCAGGATCTCGTCGGTGCGCTCGACCAGCGCGTCGGCCATCGCCGTCAGCGCGGCGTCCTTGGTGTCGGTCGGCAGGGTGCGCAGCACGCGGGAGGCGGCCTTCGCGCGCAGCGCGGCGGCACCGATCAGCGGCAGGCCGGAGACGTCGGACACGCCCGTGAGGGTACGCGGCGGGGCGCCCCGTCCCACGTCCGTCCGGGCCCCTGGACCACCCACGTACCCAGCGTGAGAGAATGATTCTCATGCGCATCGCCGCCTCCCGGGTCGCCCTCACCGCTCTCGCCACCACCGGCGTGCTCCTCGCCGCCGGGTGCGCCTCCGACGGCGGGGGCGGTGCGAGCGGCGACGAGGTCTCCGTGGTCGCGGGCTTCTACCCGCTGGAGTGGGCCGCGGCCCGCGTCGGCGGGGAGCGCGTCTCCGTCTCCTCGCTGACGCCGTCGGGAGCCGAGGCGCACGACCTCGAGCTGACCCCGCGTGACGTCGCCGCCGTCGGGGACGCCGACCTGCTCGTGTACCTGGAGGGCTTCCAGCCGGCGCTGGACGAGGCGGCCGCCTCCGAGGCCGGCGACGCCGCCTGGGACGCCGGCCAGGCCGCGGACCTCGTCGAGGGTGAGCACGCGGGGCACGCCGAGGACGAGCACGCCGAGGACGAGCACGCGGACGACGAGCACGCCGCCGAGGAGCACGCCGCCGAGGAGGAGCACTCCCACGGCGACGAGTCGACCGACCCGCACTTCTGGCTGGACCCGACCCGGCTGGCCGCCGTGGGCGACGCCCTGGCCGAGCGCCTGACCGAGCTGGACCCCGACGGCGCGTCGACCTACGAGGAGAACGCCGCCGCCCTGCGGGCGGACCTGGAGTCCCTCGACGAGGAGATGCAAGCCGGGCTCGCCGACTGCGCCGTCGACACCCTGGTCACCAGCCACGACGCCTTCGGCTACCTCGGCGAGCGCTACGGTCTGGAGGTGGTCGGCATCAGCGGGCTGAGCCCGTCCCAGGAGCCCAGCCCTGCGCAGCAGGCCGAGATCGCGGACCTGGTCCGGGAGCACGGGATCACGACCGTCTACACCGAGACCCTGGTCGACCCCGCGGTCGCCGAGACGGTCGCGGAGGAGGCGGGTGCGCAGGTCGCCGTGCTCGACCCGATCGAGGGGCTCACCGACGAGTCCGCGGGCGAGGACTACCTGCAGGTGATGCGCGCCAACCTTGCCACGCTGCAGGAAGGCCAGTCCTGTTCATGACCGCACGCTCCGGCGCCGCCGTCCGGCTGCGCGACGCCAGCATCGGCTACGACGACGTGCCGATCGTGACGGGCGTCGGGCTGACGGTGCGGCACGGCGAGGCGGTGGCGATCCTCGGGTCGAACGGTTCGGGGAAGACGACCCTCGCCCGAGGGCTGCTGGGCCTGGCCACCGTGCTCGACGGAGAGGTCGAGGTCCTCGGCGCGCCGGTGGGCCGGCTGCGCGAACGCGGGCGGATCGGCTACGTGCCGCAGCGGCACACGGTCAGCGGAGCGGTACCCGCCACCGTCCGCGAGGTCGTGTCGGTCGGCCGGCTGGCCAGGCTGGGCCTGTTCCGGCGGCTCGGAGCGGCCGACCGCGTGGCGGTCGGCGAGGCCGTCGCCGCCGTCGGGCTCGCGGACCGCATGGAGGAGCCGGTCGCCTCCCTCTCCGGCGGCCAGCAGCGCCGCGTCCTGGTGGCCCGGGCGCTGGCCGCCCAGCCCGAGCTGCTGATCATGGACGAACCGACCGCCGGGGTGGATGCCGCCAGCCAGCACGCGCTGGCCGAGGTGCTCGGCCGCGTGTCGGCGACCGGCACCACCCTGCTCGTGGTCACCCACGAGACCGCGCCGCTGGCCGGCGTGCTCACCCGCGCGGTCGTGGTCGACCACGGGCGGATCGCCTACGACGGGCCGCTGACCGGCGCGGAGCCGGCCACGGGCCACGATCACCACTGCGGGGAAGCGGCGGAGCCGGAACGGCCGGGGTACCGGCTCGACCAGCCGACCGTGACGGCGCGGACGGCGAAGGGGAGCCGCTGACGTGGAGATCCTCGAGTACGGGTTCATGCAGCGCGCCCTGCTCGCCTCGCTGATGGTGGGGCTGGTCGCGCCGGCGGTGGGGGTCTTCCTCGTCCAGCGCCGGCTCTCGCTGCTCGGCGACGGTCTCGGGCACGTCGCCCTGACCGGGGTGGCGATCGGGGTGCTCACCTCCACCGCCCCGGTGGGCGCGGCCCTGGTCGCGGCCGTCCTGGGCGCGGTGCTCATCGAACTGGTCCGCGCCCGCGGCCGCACCAGCGGCGACGTCGCGCTCGCCGTCCTCTTCTACGGCGGCATCGCCGGTGGCGTGGTGCTGCTCAGCCTCGCGCCGAGGGGCCAGGCCACGAACCTCGACGCCTACCTCTTCGGCGCCATCACCACCACCGGCGCCGGCGACCTGGTCGTCTTCGCGGTCATCGCGCTCACCGTGCTCGCCGCCGTCGCCCTGCTGGGCCAGCGGCTCTACGCGGTGAGCGACGACGAGGAGTACGCCCGGGCCGTCGGCCTCCCGGTCCTCGCCCTGAACGTCGTCCTCGCCGCCCTGGTCGCCGCCACCGTGGTGCTCTCCATGCGCATCGTCGGCCTGCTCCTGATCAGCGCGCTGATGATCGTGCCCAGCGCGGTGGCGCAGCTGCTGGCGCGCAGCTTCCGGCAGGCGCTCTACCTGGCGTGCGGCATCGGCCTGGTGGTCAGCGTCTCCGGGACGACGGCGTCGTACTACACCGGCACCCCCTCGGGCGGGACGATCGTGCTGCTGGCGATCGCGGTCTTCCTCGTCGTGTCCGGCGCGGTGGCGCTGCGGGAGGCCACCGCGCGCCGTCGGCACCGGCGGCGCGGCCCGGTCCACGGCGCCCATCCGCACGAGCACGGCGAGGGGTGCGGCCACCGGCCGGTACCGCACGGCGACCACGTCGACTACGACCACGACGGCCACCTGCACGCCCCCCACCTGACCGGCGCGGGAGTCCACTACGACGAGCACGGCACGGCGACGGTCCCCGGCGGGCCCGGGACGGGAGGTGCACGGTGAGCACAGCCGACCAGACCGACGGCAGCGCCCGGCGGCCGAGCCGCCAGCGCAGCGCGGTCCTCGCGCTGCTGGAGGAGCTCGACGGCTTCCGCAGCGCCCAGGACCTGCACGCACTGCTGCGCGAGCGCGGTGACTCGGTCGGGCTGGCGACGGTCTACCGGGCACTGCAGGCCCTCGTGGACGACGGCCAGCTCGACGTGCTGCGCAGCCCCGACGGTGAGGCGGCCTACCGCCGCTGCTCCCCCAGCCACCACCACCACCTCGTGTGCCGCTCGTGCGGCATGACGGTGGAGGTCGCTGACCCCCCGGTCGAGCGCTGGGCCGCCCGCATCGCCGCGGAGCACGGCTTCGCCGACGTGCAGCACGATCTCGAGGTGTTCGGGACCTGCGCCGACTGCGCGTCGTCCCGCGGCTGAGCCCCCTGCGCTCGACCCGTCGGACCGCGCCGGATCAGCGGTCGCGCAGGGCCCGCAGCGCGGCCTTCCGGGCGTCGCCGGTGAGCCGGTCGAGGAACACCTTGCCGTCGAGGTGGTCCACCTCGTGCTGGAGGCAGCGGGCCATCAGCCCTTCGCCCTCCAGCCGCAGCGGCTTGCCGTCGACGTCGAACCCCTCGGCGACGCAGCGCATCGCGCGCACGGTCGGCGCCCAGATCCCCGGCACCGACAGGCAGCCCTCGTCGCCGTCCTGGATCTCCTCGGACCGCTCGACGATGACCGGGTTCACCATGTGCCCGATGACCCCGTCGATGTTGTAGGAGAACGCGCGGACGCCTACGCCGATCTGGGGAGCCGCCACCCCGGCCCGGCCGGGGTGGTCGACGGTGTCCTCGAGGTCGCGGATCAACGCGGCCAGCCAGCCGTCGAAGGCCCGGACCGGGTCGGAGGGGGTGCGCAGCACCGGGTCACCGAGTTCGCGGATGGGGCGGATGGTCACCCGGGCAGTCTCTCAGCCGGGCTGCAGCCCTCAGCGCAGGCGTCCGACCAGGACCATCTCGTCGCGGTGCACGACCTCCCGGCGGTGCTCGGGCGGCAGGTCGCCGGTCTTGCGCCCGAGGAGCGACGGCAGCTCGCGGGCGTCGTAGGCGACCAGCCCGCGGGCGACGACCACGCCGTCCGGCCCGACCAGCTCCACCGGGTCGTCGGCGAGGAACTCCCCCACGACGCCGGTGATTCCCGCGGCCAGCAGCGAGGCGTGCCGCTCCCGGAGAGCGGCCACCGCGCCGTCGTCGAGGACCAGGCGGCCGCGGGGGCGGCTGGCGTAGCGCAGCCAGAACTGGCGGGCGCTGGGCCGCTTGCCCATGGGGGCGAACAGCGTGCCCACCCGGTTCCCACCGAGCGCGGGGGCGGCCTGGGGCGTGGAGGTCACGACGACCGGGACGCCGGCGTGCGCGGCGATGAAGGCCGCCTCCACCTTGGTCGCCATGCCGCCGGTGCCCACGCCGTTGCGGCTGGCCGAGCCGAGGGCGACGGCGGCGAGGTCCGCCGGGTGGCGCACGGTGTCGACCAGCTGCGCCGGGCCGATGCGCGGGTCGCCGTCGTAGACGCCGTCGACGTCGGAGAGCAGGACCAGCGCGTCGGCCCGCGCGACGTGGGCGACGAGCGCGGCCAGCCGGTCGTTGTCCCCGAAGCGGATCTCCTCGGTGGCCACGGTGTCGTTCTCGTTGACCACCGGGAGGACGCCGAGGCTGAGCAGCTTGTCGACCGTCTGCTGCGCGTTGCGGTAGTGGCTGCGCCGGGTCAGGTCGTCGGAGGTGAGCAGCACCTGGCCGACGGTGATCCCGTGCCGGGCGAACGCGTCGGCGTAGGTCTGCACCAGGCGCAGCTGCCCGACGCTCGCCGCCGCCTGCGCGGTGGCGAGGTCACGAGGGCGCCCGTCGAGGCCGAGCGGCGCCAGCCCCGCGGCGATCGCGCCCGAGGAGACCAGGACCACCTCCCGGCCCGACGCCCGGACGGCGGCGAGGGCGTCGACCAGCGCGGTGAGGCGTGCGACGTCCAGGCCCCCGGGCAGCGTGGTCAGCGAAGAGGAGCCGACCTTGACCACGACCCGGCCCGCGCCGGCGATCGAGGGCCGGGCCGCGGTCTCGGCGGCCGCGCGGGTCACCGGGGGTCCTTCCCGGGCAGGTCGTCGTCCATCCCCTCGAGGTCCTCGTCGGTCCAGCCGTCCTCGGTGACCTCGAAGGGCACCCGGCGGGCGCGCTTGGCCGCCAGTCGCTCGGCCGCCCCGATGCGCTCGGTGACCTCGAGCCGGTTGTCGGTCCCGCGGCCACCCAGGCCCGCGGACTCCTCGGCGGTGAGCGTGCCCGCCGGAAGCGTCGGCGCCCAGTCGAAGGTGACGTCGCCGATGGTCACGGCGTCGCCCTCGCGGGCGCCGGCACGGGCCAGCTGCTCCTCCACCCCGAGGCGGTTGAGCCGGTCGGCGAGGTAGCCGACGGCCTCGTCGTTGGTGAAGTCGGTCTGCCGGACCCACCGCTCGGGCTTGACGCCGCGGACGACGAACGCCTCCGGGTCGGCAGGGTCGCGCTCCACGGTGAAGCCGGAGTCGTCGACCGCGCGCGGGGTCAGCGTCACCCGCACCGGCTCGGGCGCCGGGAGCGAGGCACGGTGCTCCTCGACGGCCGCGGCCAGCGCGTACCCGAAGGCCGCCAGCCCCTCGCCGGTGACGGCGCTGATCGGGAACACCTGCAGGCCGCGCTCCTCGAGGGCGGGGCGGACCAGGTCGACCAGCTCGCGGCCGTCGGGGACGTCGATCTTGTTGAGCACGGCGATCCGGAGCCGGCCGACGAGGTCGAGCTCCTCCCCGCCGTACTCCGCGAGCTCGTGCTCCAGCGCGTCGATGTCGGTCTCGGGGTCGCGGCCGGACTCCATGGTCGCCATGTCGATGACGTGCACCAGGACGGCGCAGCGCTCGACGTGCCGGAGGAACTGCAGGCCCAGCCCCTTGCCGGCCGAGGCGCCCGGGATCAGGCCGGGCACGTCGGCCATCGTGTAGACGGTGTCGCCGGAGCGGACCACGCCGAGGTTGGGCACCAGCGTGGTGAACGGGTAGTCGGCGATCTTCGGCCGGGCCGCGGACATGGCGGCGACCAGCGAGGACTTGCCGGCCGACGGGTACCCGACGAGGCCGACGTCGGCGATGCTCTTGAGCTCCAGCACCGCGTCGAACGCCTCGCCCGGCTCACCGAGCAGCGCGAACCCCGGCGCCTTGCGGCGGGGGTTGGCCAGCGCGGCGTTGCCCAGCCCGCCCTTGCCGCCGTGGGCGAGCACCACGCGGGTGCCGGCGCCCACCAGGTCGGCGAGCACGCGGCCGTCGGGGGTGCTGACCACGGTGCCCTCGGGCACCCGCAGCACGCGATCCTCGCCCCGGGCGCCGTGCCGGTTGCTGCCCGCACCGGGGCGGCCGTTGGCCGCCTTCTGGTGGGGTCGGTGGTGGAAGTCCAGCAGGGTGTGCACGTTCGGGTCGACCTCGAGGACGACGTCGCCGCCGTCCCCGCCGTTGCCCCCGTCGGGCCCACCGAGCGGCTTGAACTTCTCGCGGTGCACCGAGGAGACGCCGTGCCCGCCGTTGCCGGCAGCGACGTGGATGGTGACCCGATCGACGAAAGCGGCCATGGGTGTCGAGCGGACGAGTCCGCGCCGCCTCCTACCTACCTGTCAAGCGCGACGAGCGCACGGGCCGGTCGGCCCGTGCGCTCGTCGCGAAGCGAACTGCTTGTCGGCCCCGTCCAGAGGAGGACGGGGTCCTCTTTCAGGCCTCGACCGCAGTGATGGAGACGGTCTTGCGTCCCCGTCGCGTGCCGAAGGTGACCGAACCCGGCGCGAGCGCGAACAGCGTGTCGTCGCCGCCGCGGCCGACGCCGAGGCCCGGGTGGAAGTGGGTTCCGCGCTGGCGGACGATGATCTCGCCGGCCTTCACGACCTGGCCACCGAAACGCTTGACGCCGAGGCGCTGCGCGTTCGAGTCGCGGCCGTTGCGGGAGGACGAGGCGCCCTTCTTGTGTGCCATGTCGGCGTCAGCCCTTCGAGATGTCGCGGACCACGACGCTGGTCAGGGGCTGACGGTGCCCCTGCCGCTTGTGGTAGCCGGTCTTGTTCTTGAACTTGTGGATGTGGATCTTCGGGCCCTTGCCGTGCTCGAGGATCTCACCGGTCACGGTCACCTTCGCCAGGGCCGCCGCGTCGCTGGTGACGGTGTCGCCGTCGACCAGCAGGATGGCCGGGAGGGCGACGGTGTCGCCCGCCGCGCCCTGCAGGCGGTTGATCGTGAACGTGTCGCCCACGGCCACCTTGTGCTGGCTCCCGCCGGCCTTCACCACTGCGTACACCACTGACTCCTCGTTAGCTTCTTCACGTCGAGCTCTGTGTCCGGCGCGCACGACCGGGGGGCGCCGGGTGCTTGGACGGGCTGCGCACGCCGTCCCGGCGGCACCCGGAGGCGCCTGCGCGGTGGCGCAGCAACCCGACCAGCGTACCCGAGGCTGCCCGCACCGGTCGACACGCCCCGGCTGTGGCCCTGGCGACCCCGCTCCCCCGGGCCCGCGCCCCCGTCCGGGGCCGCCGGACGGGGCCGCGGGGCACTGCCAGGGACTAGGACACCGGCGGACCGGCCGGCCGGCTGGCCGCCCGGCGGCGGCGCGGCCGGGCAGCCGCGGCCGGCGCCTCGCCGTCGCCGGCGGCCGGCTCGGCCGGTGCTGCCGGGGTCTCGGCCCCGGCGTCGGCGGCGTGCGCCACCCCGCCGGGGACGACGTCGGCCGTCGTCGTCGCCGGGGTGATCGGCTGCGCGGACTCGGCCGGCGCCTCGACGGCGCCGACCTCACCGGCCGGGAGCACGTCCTCGGCCTCGGTCTCCGCGACCGGCACCGGGGCGGGCGCGGTCTCGGGCAGCGGCTGGACCGTCGTCACCCGCGCGTCGACCCGCTGTGCGGGCGGCACGACCACCGGCGCCTCCGGACCTGCCGGCGCGTCGTCCGGGCCGGTCCGCCCGGGCTCCGGCGAACCGGCGACCGGGGCCGGGACGACCGGATCGACGTCCTCGACCGTCTCGGCCGAGCCGTCGGCCACGGGCTCACCGGCGGGGGTCCCGTCGTCGGCGCGGGTGCCGGCGAGCACGGCGGCGTCCTCGGCCGCGCGCTCCTCCCCCGACTGCCCGCGGTTGCGCCGGCCACGGCTGCGACGTCCTCCGCCGCGACCGCCCTCGACGGCCTCGCCGTCACCGGCGGGCGCCTCGGCCGCGCCCGCGCCGGTCGCCTCGACCTCCTCGGCCTCCTTCGCGACGGCGTCCTTGCCGCCGCGGCTGCGCCCGGACTCCTTGCCACCGGCGTCCTTGCCACCGGAGTCCTTGCCGCCGGAGTCCTTGCCGCCGGAGTCCCGGCCGGAGTCCTTGCCGCCGCCGGAGTTGCTCCCGCCGCCGTTGCCACCGCCCCGGCGCTTCTCGTCCACCGGGTCGAGGTGCACGACGATGCCGCGCCCGCGGCAGTGCTCGCAGGATTCGGAGAAGACCTCCAGCAGGCCCTGGCCCACGCGCTTGCGGGTCATCTGCACCAGGCCCAGCGAGGTCACCTCGGCGACCTGGTGCTTGGTGCGGTCGCGGCCCAGGCACTCGGTGAGCCGGCGCAGCACGAGATCACGGTTGCTCTCGAGCACCATGTCGATGAAGTCGATGACGATGATGCCGCCGATGTCGCGCAGCCGGAGCTGGCGGACGATCTCCTCGGCCGCCTCCATGTTGTTGCGCGTCACGGTCTGCTCGAGGTTGCCGCCCGAGCCGGTGAACTTCCCGGTGTTGACGTCGACGACGGTCATCGCCTCGGTGCGGTCGATCACCAGCGAGCCGCCCGACGGCAGCCAGACCTTGCGGTCCAGCGCCTTCGTCAGCTGCTCGTCGATCCGCAGGTCGTGGAAGACGTCGCCCTGGCCGGTGTAGCGGGTCAGCCGCGCGGTGAGCTCGGGGCTCACGTGCGCGACGTAGGCCTCGACGGTGTCCCAGGCGTCGTCGCCCTGGACCACGAGCTCCTTGAAGTCCTCGTTGAAGACGTCGCGGATCACCCGGATCGCCAGGTCGGGCTCGCCGTAGAGCAGGGTCGGCGCGTTCGACGTCGACTCGGACTTCTGCTTGATGACGTCCCACTGCGCCTTCAGCCGGTTGACGTCGCGGGTGAGCTCCTCCTCCGAGGCGCCCTCCGCGGCGGTCCGGATGATCACGCCGGCGTCCTCGGGGACGATCCGCTTGAGGATGTCCTTGAGCCGCTGGCGCTCGGTGTCGGGCAGCTTGCGGCTGATCCCGGTCATCGAGCCGCCGGGCACGTAGACGAGGAAGCGACCGGGCAGGTTGATCTGCTGGGTCAGCCGGGCGCCCTTGTGGCCGATCGGGTCCTTGGTGACCTGCACCAGGATCTTGTCGCCGGACTTGAACGCCTGCTCGATCGAGCGCTGCTTGCCCGAGAGCCCGACGGCGTCCCAGTTCACCTCACCGGCGTAGACGACGGCGTTGCGGCCCTTGCCGATGTCGACGAACGCCGCCTCCATGCTGGGCAGCACGTTCTGCACCCGGCCCAGGTAGACGTTGCCCGCGAAGGACGTCGCGGAGGCCTGGGTGACGTAGTGCTCGACGAGGATGTCGTCCTCGAGCACGGCGATCTGCGTCCGCTCGCCGCGCTGGCGGATCACCATCTTCCGGTCGACGGCCTCGCGGCGGGCGAGGAATTCCGACTCGGTCAGGATCGGCTGGCGACGGCGCCCGGTGTCCCGGCCGTCCCGGCGGCGCTGGCGCTTGGCCTCGAGCCGGGTGGAGCCGGCGATGCCGCGGACGTCGTCGTCGCTGGTGCTGCGGCCGTTGCGCCCGGCCCGCTCGGGACGGTCGTCGTCGTCGGTGTCGTCGGAGGACTCGTCCGCGCCGGAGCTCCCGCCACGGCGACGGCGGCGCCGCCGGCGGCGGGTGCCCGACCCGGTTGACCCCTCGTCCTCGCCCTCGTCCTCGTCGGTGTCGGTCGCAGCACCGGAGGTCTCGTCGTCCTCGGTGTCGTCGGCCTGCGGTCGCTCGTCGCCGCCGTCCTCGTCGGAGTCGGCGTCCGAGGAGTCCTCGCCGCTGCGGCCCCGCCCGCGGCCGCGCCGGCCCCGGCGGCGACGCCGGCTCGCCGACGAACCACCCTCGTCGCGGTCCTCGCCGGACTCGTCGCGGTCGTCGGTGTCCTCGGCCTGCTCGTCCTCGGTGTCGGCCTCCGCCCGCTCCGGCTGCTCCTCCGCGGGGCGGCGGCGGGACCGGCTGCGGCGGGAGCGGGGCGCCTCGTCGGCGGTCGCGTCCTCGCCGTCCTGGTCGCCCGCGGCGTCGTCGACGTCGGGTTCGGGGGACTCCGCCGGACGGCGGCTGCGCCGGCGGGGCGCGGGCGGTGCGTCGTCGGGCGGCGCCACGAAGCTCACGAACGCGGGGATCGGCGCGGCCGCGACGGGTCGGACGGCCTCGACGTGGTCGGGGTCGGCCGCGGCGGCCGGCCGGGTGGCCCGGCGGCGGGGGCGGGCCACGACGGCCGTGGGCTCCGGTGAGCTGAATTGGGCGCCGAACCGCGGTCCGGCCGGTTCGGGCTCGGGCGTCTCGGCCGCGGCGCCGTCCGGGGCATCCGCGGTGTCGTCGGCGGCCGCCGTCTCGTCGGCGTCCTCGGCGTCCGGCGCCCCTTCGTCGGGGGTGGCCGGCGTGCCGGTGACCTCCGCCTCGGCGGGCTGCGGTGTGTCCTGCGGGACCGCGGTCTCCTGCGTGTCGTCGTTCTCGGTGGTCGGGTGGTCGGTGTCAGCCACGAGGGCTCTCGCCTCCTGTGCTGCTCCCGGGCGCCGATCGAGAGGACTGGCGGCCGCGCAGGAGCACGGGTTGGGCGGGGCGGGCCGCCGCGCGGGGTACGGCGGACTGGCTCGCCCTGCGAAGTCTGTGGGCGGCTCCCGCGCGACGGTTGCCGCGGCGGGGAGCCGGATGTGGTGGTGCGCACCTCCGGTGACGCCGGGGGTGGTGGTGCGGGTCCTGCGGTGGTCTGGGCATCCGGGCCGGGTGGCCTGGAACGGGCGCGTCACGTCTGGCAGCCGTGGCGCTCGACAGCGCGCGGTCTCCGGGCGTCCGCCGGTCAGACCGTCGCGTGCTCCCCCTGGCAGCGGGTGCGCGCCGCACGGTCAGGACCGAACGGATCGGCCACGGTCCCGGTGTCGTCGAGCCGGCCCTGCGCCTCACGCACGGCCCGGGGGGGCAACGGCGGGCGCAGGTCGGCGACGGCAGCCAGGGCGGCCAACACGTCGTCGGGTCGTACAGCGGGCGTCACCTGCCGGACGACCATGTGCAGTATGGCACAACCTGCCTCCTCCGACGCTGACGCGCTGGCCACGGCGGGGCGCGCGTCCACGTCCTTGAGGCCGTTCTTGGTCCGCTTGGCGACGGTGACGACGTCGGCCGCGAGGAACTTCTCGACCGCCGGGGCGAGCTCCTCCAGGCGCACGCCGGGCAGTTCCACGCGCCAGACGGAGGTGTCGATGCGGTCGGCCAGCGACCCGGTCCCCTCCTGCGCCTCGACGACCTCCAGGACGGCGATGTCCGGCGGCAGCGCGGTGTCGAGCGCGACCCGCACCGCCTCGGGGTCGCAGCGGATCGCCACCCCGATCTCCAGGTACTCCGCCTCGCTGGCCGACCCGGTCGGCGCGGCCCCGATGTAGGAGATCTTCGGGTGCGGGCTGAACCCGGCGGAGAACGCCATCGGCACCTGCGCCCGGCGCAGCGCCCGCTCCAGGGCCCGGGCGAGGTCGCGGTGGGAGGCGAACCGCAGCCGGCCCCGCTTGGCGTAGCGGATCCGGAGCTTCTGGACGGTCGGCGGCGGCGGTGGGCCGTCGGGCTGGCGCGCCATCAGACGACGGTGAGCGGCAGCAGGCTGCGCCCCGTCGGCCCGATCTGGATCTCGGTGCCCATGGTGGGACAGACCCCGCAGTCGTAGCAGGGGGTCCACCGGCAGTCGGCGACCTCCTCCTCCGACAGGGCCTCCTGCCAGTCCTCCCAGAGCCACTCCTTGTCCAGGCCGGAGTCCAGGTGGTCCCAGGGCAGGATTTCGTGCTCGGTGCGCTCGCGGGTGGTGAACCAGTCGAGGTCGACCCCGAAGGCGGCCAGCTCCTCGGCGGCGGCCTGGGTCCAGCGCTCGTAGGAGAAGTGCTCGCTCCAGCCGTCGAACTTGCCGCCCTCGCGCCACACCCGCTCGATGACCCGGCCCACCCGGCGGTCGCCCCGGGAGAGCAGGCCCTCGATCACGCCGGGCTTGCCGTCGTGGTAGCGCAGGCCGATGGAGCGGCCGATGCGGCGGTCGGCGTTGATGGCCTGGCGCAGCACCCGCAGCCGGTGGTCGATGGTCTCGGCGCTCGCCTGGGCCGCCCACTGGAACGGCGTGTGCGGCTTGGGCACGAAGCCACCGATGGAGACGGTGCAGCGGATGTCCTTGCGGCCGCTCGCCTCGCGGCCGGCGCGGATCACCTCGACCGCGAGCTCGGCGATCTCCAGCACGTCCTCGTCGGTCTCGGTCGGCAGCCCGCACATGAAGTAGAGCTTCACCTGCGTCCAGCCGTTGGCGTACGCCGTCGTCACCGTGCGGACGAGGTCCTCCTTGGACACCGTCTTGTTGATGACCCGGCGGATGCGCTCGCTGCCGCCCTCGGGGGCGAAGGTCAGCCCGCTCCGCCGGCCGTTGCGGGAGAGCTCGTTGGCCAGCGTGACGTTGAAGGCGTCCACGCGGGTGCTGGGCAGGCTGAGGCTGGTGTTGGTGCCCTCGTAGCGGTCGGCGAGCTGCTTGGCCACCTGGCCGATCTCGGAGTGGTCGGCGCTGGAGAGGCTGAGCAGGCCGACCTCCTCGTAGCCGGTGGCCTTCAGCCCCTGCTCGACCATGGAGCCGATGCCGGTGATCGTCCGCTCGCGCACCGGGCGGGTGATCATCCCGGCCTGGCAGAACCGGCAACCGCGGGTGCAGCCGCGGAAGATCTCCACGCTCATCCGCTCGTGCACGCTCTCGGCGAGCGGCACCAGCGGCTGCTTCGGGTAGGGCCACTCGTCGAGGTCCATGACGGTGCGCTTGCCGACCTTCGCCGGGACGTCGTCGCGCGTCGGGGTCACCGCGGCGATCGTGCCGTCGGGGCCGTAGGAGAACGCGTAGAAGCGCGGCACGTAGACGCCGTCGACGCGGGCCAGGCGGGCCAGCAGCTCCTCGCGGCCGCCCGGGCGCCCCTGCGCCTTCCACGCCTTGACGACGTCGGTGATGTCGCCGACGGCCTGCTCGCCGTCGCCCAGGACCGCGCAGTCGACGAAGTCGGCGACCGGCTCGGGGTTGAAGGCGGCGTGCCCGCCGGCGACGACGACCGGGTGGGTCTCGTCGCGGTCGACGGCGTGGAGCGGGACCCCGGCGAGGTCGAGGGCCTCGAGCAGGTTGGTGTAGCCCAGCTCGGTGGCGAAGCTGACGCCCAGGAGGTCGAAGTCGCGCACGGAGCGGTGGCCGTCGACGGTGAACTGCGGGACCCCGTGCTCGCGCATCAGCGCGGCGAGGTCGGGCCAGACGGCGTAGGTGCGCTCGGCCAGGGCGTCGGGGCGCTCGTTGAGCACCTCGTACAGGATCATCAGCCCCTGGTTGGGCAGCCCCACCTCGTAGGCGTCGGGGTACATGAGCGCCCAGTGCACGTCCGCGGACTCCCACGGCTTGGTCTGGGCGTTGAGCTCACCACCCACGTACTGGATGGGCTTCTGGATCTGGGCCAGCAGCGGCTCGAGTCGCGGGTACAGCGACTCGCCGGCGGTGGTGCGGAGCTCTGCAGTCATGACCGGTCCAGGGTAGCCGCCGCCCCGCCGGGCCCGTGTTGATCAGGTGACCTGATCGTTAGGGGTCCTGGCTCAGCGTCGACCGTGAGCCAGGACCCCACACGGTGAGCCAGGACAACGACCCTTGCGCCGCCTCGTTGTATTTATGCTACGGTTTGTTGCATGGGAAGACAGCCGAAGGGTGAGGCGGACAAGGTCCACGACCGCATCGCCGTGCTCAGGGCCGACCGTGGCGTGAGCCGGAAGGAACTCGCGGACGCCGTCGGCGTCCATCCGCAGACGATCGGCTACGTGGAGCGCGGCGAGTACAGCCCGTCGCTGGCCCTGGCCCTGCGCATCGCCCGCTACTTCGACCTGCCGGTAGAGGCGATCTTCTCCCTCGACCCGCTGCCCTCGCTCAGCCAGGAACTCCTCAGGAGGACGTCGTGACCATCTCCCCCGAGCAGACCTACCTCGCCCGCACGTTCGAGGACGGGCGATACGCCTGGGCCCGTTCGCTGACGAACCGCCGCCGCGCCGTCGTCGCCGAGGCCGTCCTCCTGGTGGCGCTGATCGCGGCCACCCTCACCGCCGCGATCACCGGCACCGGGTGGTCGACGTGGTTCTTCGCCGCGTGGACGGCCGGGATGCTGGCGTTCATCCCGCTGCACTCACTGCTCAACCTGGGCATCCGCGGCGTCTTCGACCGCAGCACCCGGTCGCTCGACGAGCACCAGCAGCGGGTGCGCGAGCGGTCGTACAGCGCGGTGGGCTGGCCGAGCACCGCCCTGCACTTCGCCGCCTGGTTCGGTGCCGTCACGCTCGTCGCGCTCACCGAGCACGTGGACCTCGCGCTGTGCCTGGGCTTCCTGCTCTGGTTCTCCGCCGGGTTGCTGTCGTACTGGCACCTGGCCTGGACCGCCCCCGAGGAGCCCGCCGACGCCGACTCCTGACCCGCCCCCTGATATGCCGAGATCACGCGATCTCGGCACATCAGGCGCTCTCGCGCGCCGAGATCACGGGATCTCGGCGACGAGGAGAGATCTCAGCTCAGGTTCGGGAAGAAGAGCTTCACCTCGCGCTCGGCGGACTCGGGCGAGTCGGAGCCGTGCACGATGTTGTTCTGCACCTCGAGGGCGAAGTCGCCGCGGATGGTGCCGGGGCCGGCCTTCACCGGGTCGGTGGCACCGGCCAGGGCGCGGAACGCCTCGATGGCCCGCGGCCCCTCGACGACCAGCGCCATGAGCGGGCCGCTGGTGATGAACTGCACCAGGTCGGCGAAGAACGGCCGCTCGCGGTGCTCGGCGTAGTGGGTCTCCGCGGTCTCCCGGTCCAGGGTGCGCAGCTCGGCGGCGACCAGGCGCAGCCCCTTGCGCTCGAGCCGCGTGATCACCTCACCGACCAGGCCACGGGAGACGCCGTCGGGCTTGACGAGGACGAGGGTGCGTTCGGTCACGGGGCGGCAGCCTACGGGGTGGCCGCTCCACCGCCGTCGGCGTCGGTGCCCCGAGGCTCCTCGACCGGCCCGAACGGGGTGCCCACCAGCTCCTTGCGCACCTGCAGCAGGTAGGCCCAGATGAGCAGAAAGGCGCCCGCCACGAACCACATGACGCCGTTGAGCAGGCCGGTGAGCAGCAGCGGCACCTGCAGGACGGTGCCGATCAGCAGACCCCGCTCCCGGCGCTGCAGGCCGGACGCGAGGATCAGCACCACCGCCAGGACCAGCAGGACGGTCAACCGGACGGCGCCGAGCCCCTCCTCGGTCTGCGCGATGCCGCGGGGCACGAAGAGGACGGCGATGCCTTCCAGCACGAGGATCGCGGCCGCGGCCCCGCGCAGCGCCTTCGCTGCGCGCAGCGGGTCGGCCGCGGTCACCGCGAGCCCCGGGCCATCAGCGTGCGGGCCTCGCCGGCGGTGATCACGCTGCCGGTGACCAGCACGCCGGAGCCGCCCAAGGCGTCGTCCGGGCCGGCCTCGGCGAGCTCGATCGCCTCGGTGATCGCCTCACCCAGCTCTGGCTGGACGCTCACCCGGTCGGCGCCGAAGACGTCGACGGCCAACGCGCCGAGCTCGTCGGCGGGCATGGCGCGCGGCGAGCTGTTCTGGGTGACGACCAGCTCGGCGCAGATCTCCTCCAGGGCGGCCAGCATCCCGGCGACGTCCTTGCCGTGCACGCACCCGACCACGCCGACGAGCCGGGTGAAGTCGAAGGACTCCCGGAGCGCCTCGACGGTCGCGCGCATGCCGGCCGGGTTGTGCGCCGCGTCGACCAGCACCGTCGGGCTGGTGCGCACCCGCTCCAGCCGGCCGGGTGACCGGACGGCGGCGAAGGCGGCGCGCACCGTCTCCTGCTCGATCGGGCCGGTCGCCGCGCCCGCGCCGAGGAACGCCTCGACCGCGGCGAGCGCCGTCACCGCGTTCTGCGCCTGGTGCGCCCCGAAGAGCGGAAGGAAGACCTCCTCGTACTCCCCGCCGAGCCCCTGCAGGCGCACCTGCTGCCCGCCGACGGCGACCGTGCGCTCCAGCACGCCGAACTCGGTGCCCTCGCGGGCGACGACCGCCTCGACCTCCACGGCGCGACGGACCAGGGTGTCGAGCGCCCCGGGCTGCTGGTGGGCCAGCACCGCGATGGCGTCGGGCTTGATGATCCCCGCCTTCTCCCCCGCGATCGTGGCGACGTCCGGGCCGAGGTACTCGGCGTGGTCGAGGTCGACCGGGGTGACGACGGCGACGCGGGCATCGGCGACGTTCGTCGCGTCCCAGGTCCCGCCCATGCCGACCTCGATGACGGCGACGTCGACCGGGGCGTCGGCGAACAGCGCGTAGGCCATGCCGACCATGACCTCGAAGAAGCTCAGCGGGACCTCGCCCGCGGCGTCGACCATCTGCACGTAGGGCGCGATGTCCTCGTAGGTCTCGACGAACCGCTCGGCGCTGACCGGCTCGCCGTCGACGACGATCCGCTCGCGGATCGACTCCAGGTGGGGGCTGGTGAAGCGGCCCACGCGGAGGCCGAAGCCGCGCAGCAGCTCGTCGATCATCCGGGCCGTCGTCGTCTTGCCGTTGGTGCCCGCCACGTGGATGACCGGCATCGCCCGGTGCGGCGATCCCAGCAGGTCGACCAGGGCGTTGATGCGGGTGAGCGAGGGCTCCAGGCGGCTCTCCGGCCAGCGGGCCAGCAGCTCCTTCTCCACCCGGGCCATGTCACCGGTGCTGCTGTTGCTCATCCTGCTCAGGATGCCAGTCGTGCAGTTCCTAGGATGAGTGACATGGTTCCCGACATCGCGCCCCCGGACACGACTGCCCCGGCTGCGACCGTCGGCGTACCCGACCGGCCGACCGTCGACGGGCTCGAGGACAAGTGGATCGCCCGCTGGACGGAGCAGGACACCTACGGCTTCGACCGCGCCGCCGCGCTGGCCGCGCCGCGCGAGCAGATCTGGTCGATCGACACCCCGCCGCCGACCGCCAGCGGCTCGCTGCACGTGGGCCACGTCTTCAGCTACACCCACACCGACATCGTCGCCCGCTACCAGCGGATGCGCGGCAAGCACGTCTACTACCCGATGGGCTGGGACGACAACGGCCTGCCCACCGAGCGGCGGGTGCAGAACTACTACGGCGTCCGGTGCGACCCGGCGCTGCCCTACGACCCGTCCTTCGAGCCGCCCGCGAAGCCCGGCAAGGACCAGGTGCCGATCTCGCGGCGCAACTTCGTCGAGCTGTGCATGCAGCTCACGGAGGAGGACGAGGCCGAGTTCGAGAAGCTGTGGCGCCGCGTGGGTCTGTCGGTGGACTGGACGAACGTCTACCGGACGATCTCGGAGTCCTCCCGGGCCACCGCCCAGCGGATGTTCCTGCGCAACCTCGCCCGCGGCGAGGCCTACGCCCAGGAGGCGCCGACCCTCTGGGACGTCACCTTCCGCACCGCCGTCGCCCAGGCCGAGCTCGAGGACCGGGAGCGCCCCGGCGCCTACCACCGGATCGCCTTCTCCGGCCCCGAGGGCCCGGTGTTCATCGAGACCACCCGCCCGGAGCTGCTGCCGGCCTGCGTCGCGCTGGTCGCCCACCCCGACGACGAGCGCTACCAGCCGCTGTTCGGCAAGACGGTCCGGACGCCGGTCTTCGGCGTCGAGGTGCCGGTCGTCGCCCACCGCCTCGCCGAGCCGGACAAGGGTTCGGGCATCGCGATGATCTGCACCTTCGGCGACCTCAACGACGTCACCTGGTGGCGCGAGCTGCAGCTGCCGACCCGCGCGATCGTCGGCTGGGACGGCCGGATCCTGGCCGAGCCGCCGGCCGACGTCCCCGCGGAGCCGTACGCGGAGCTCGCCGGGAAGACCGTCTTCAGCGCGCAGCAGCGCATCGTGGAGATGCTCCGGGAGTCCGGCGACCTGGAGGGCGACCCGAAGCCGATCACCCACCCGGTGAAGTTCTTCGAGAAGGGCGAGCGCCCGCTGGAGATCGTCACCACCCGCCAGTGGTACATCCGCAACGGCGGCCGCGACGGCGACCTGCGCGACGCCCTCGTCGCCCGCGGCCGGGAGATCCAGTGGGTGCCCGAGCACATGCGGCACCGCTACGACAACTGGGTCGAGGGCCTCAACGGCGACTGGCTGATCAGCCGCCAGCGCTTCTTCGGGGTGCCCTTCCCGGTCTGGTACCGGCTCGACGAGGCGGGTGAGCCCGACTTCGAGAACCCGATCCTCGCGGCCGAGGAGTCGCTGCCGGTCGACCCGTCCTCCGACGTGCCGCCCGGCTTCGACGAGGCGCAGCGCGGGCACCCCGGCGGCTTCATGGCCGACCCCGACGTCATGGACACCTGGGCGACCTCCTCGCTGTCGCCGCAGGTGGCGTCGGGCTGGGACACCGACCCGGAGCTGTTCGCCAAGGTCTTCCCGATGGACCAGCGGCCGCAGGCGCACGACATCATCCGCACCTGGCTGTTCTCCACCGTCGTCCGCGCGCACTTCGAGCACGGCACGGTGCCGTGGACGCACGCCACCATCTCCGGCTTCGTGGTCGACCCCGACCGCAAGAAGATGTCGAAGTCCAAGGGCAACGCGACGACGCCGATCGACGTGCTGGAGCGGTACGGCACCGACGCGGTGCGCTGGCGCGCGGCCGGGGCGCGCCCGGGTGCGGACTCGCCGTTCGACGAGGCGCAGATGAAGGTCGGCCGCCGGCTGGCCATGAAGATCCTCAACGTCGGCAAGTTCGTCCTGGGCCTGGGCGCCTCGGCGGCGCTGACTGCCGACGACGTCACCGAGCCGATCGACCGGGCGCTGCTCGCCGGGCTGGCCGGCGTCGTCGACGAGGCGACCGCGGCGATGGAGGCGTTCAACTACACCCGCGCCCTCGAGGTCGCAGAGGCGTTCTTCTGGTCGTTCTGCGACGACTACGTGGAGCTGGTGAAGTCCCGCGCCTACCGGTCGGATGCGGCCGCGACCTCCGCGCAGGCGGCGCTGGCGATCGCCCTGGACGTCCAGCTGCGGCTGTTCGCCCCGGTGCTGCCGTTCGTCACCGAGGAGGTCTGGTCGTGGTGGCAGACCGGCTCGGTGCACCGGGCGCTGTGGCCGACCGCGACCGAGCTGCCGACCGGGGGCGACCCCGCGGTGGTCTCGGTGGCCGCGGCCGCGCTGGCCGGGGTACGCAAGGCGAAGTCCGACGCCAAGCAGTCGATGCGCGCCGAGGTGGAGACGGCGACCGTCACCGCCCCGGCCGCGCAGGTGCCCGCGCTTGAGGCGGCGCGCTCGGACCTGGTCGACGCCGGCCGGATCCAGACGCTGACCGTGCGCCCGGGCGAGGGTGAGCTCACCGTGGACGTCGTCCTCGCGCCGGCCCCGGAGGCCTGACCCCGCCGGCCGTCGTAGCGATGTGCGGCGGGGGCGCGTTCCGTCGGCTGGAACGCGCCCCCGGCGCACATCGGTAACCGCATCAGCGGGTCAGCTCGACCAGCTTCGTGACCGTGTTCCAGTTCCGGTTGGTGCCGACCTGGCCGAGGATGCGGTCCCACTTCCACCCGCCCATGGCGCTGCCCTGCATGCCTTCCGGCAGCCAGAGGTAGACCTCCCGGCCGCGGACCACGTACTCGCCCCCCTCGGCCGTCGGCGCCGCCGCCACGCGCTCGGGATCCAGCGGCTCGGGGAAGAACGTGACCGAGTAGCGAGCGTGGTCGTCGGCGAGGTGGCCCAGCGGATCGACGGCCAGGACCTCGGCGAGCTCGTCCGCCGTCCGCACCACCACGGGGACGTCGAGGGCGAAGTGCTGGGCGATGGCCGCGGTCAGGTCGGCGGCGAGCTCGGCCTCGGGCAGCGCGCTGTCGAGGATGACGTTCCCACTGGCCAGGTGCGTGCGGACGGCGCCGTACCCGCGTTCGGTGAGGACCTCGCGCAACCGCGGCATCGAGACCCGGCGCGTGGCGCCCAGGTTGATCGCCCGCAGCAGCGCCCCGTAGCGGGTGGTCACACCGAGACGCTACCGCTACCGCCGCCGCGGTCCGACAGGCAGCGGGCGCCGCGTCCGCGGCGGCTGACTCCACGGGCGTTGTCCCTCCGGCGGACATCCGGGCGGCCGCGACGCCCATCACGGGGCCAACGCTTCCGACGTCGTCCACAGGTTCGCCGGAGCTGCCCCGCGCCAGGACCACGGCCAGCAGGCTGGGCCGGTGCACGACATCCTCCGGCTGCTCGACCCGATGCGGGTGGCCTCGACCGCGGCCCTCGCGCAGCACGTCGACCCGCGCACGATCAGCCGGTGGCTGGCCTCCGGCCGGCTCGTGCGGCTGCACCCCGGCTGGGTCACCGTCCCGCAGCTCGCCGATGACTGGGCGGTGCGCGCCCATGCCGCCACGTCCTACTGCGGCGGGCCGCTCAGCCACTGGAGCGCGCTCGCGGTCCACGGCCTCGGGGAGGAGTACACGCAGCTGGACGTCACGGGGCCGGCGGGATCGAGGGTCCGGACCACCCGGTGGGTGCGCGTCCACCGGAGCCGGACACCGCTCGGCCTGACCGCTGCGCGCGGCTTGGTGACGACCCCGGTCCCCCGGGCTCTGGTCGACACCTGGGGCGATGCCCATTGCGCGACGGCGATGCGGGCCTCCCCCGGACTCGCCAGAGCCGCGGTGCTCCGTGCGGTGCAGCGCCGGAGCGTGGATGCGGCCGAGGTGACGGGCGAGCTGGCCCGTCACCCGAACCTGCCCGGGCGGTCCGCACTGCACGAGCTGCTGGCGCTCGTCGCGGGCGGTAGCCACAGCGAGCTGGAGATCTTCGGCCTCCAGCACATCCTCACCGTTCCCGGTCTCCCGGAGTGCCGGCGCCAGCACCGGGTCCTCCTGCCGGAAGGGCCGGTTCTCCTGGACGCGGCCTGGCCCGAGGTCCGGCTGGCGGTCGAGCTGGACGGGGCGGCGTTCCACGGGTCGGAGGACGCGCGCGAACGGGACCTCCGCCGGGACGCTTCCCTCGCCGCGCTCGGGTGGCAGACGCTGCGGTTCAGCTACCGGCGGGCCACCTCGGAGCCGGCCAGCTGCCGCGCGCAGATCGCTCAGATCTACCGGCAGCGACTCGGCGTCGTCCCGTGACCGGACATCTGGTCGTCCGGAATGCCGCGTACCGGGACAACGCCCCTGCTCCGAGCGGGAGGGCGGCGGGGCGGCGGGGCGGCGGGGCGGCGGGGCGGCGGGGCGGCGGGGCGGCGCGAGCAGACACCCGCGGCGAGGGCTGAACGGGGCGAGAACACCGCGAGCCCGCCCCTGATGTCGGGGACGGGCTCGCGGCGTCAGCTGCGGATCAGGCCGACTTCTCGCGGGGGGCGCGGGAGGGCTTGCGCGGGACGATCGTCGGGTTGACGTGCTCCAGCACGACCTCCTTGGTGATCACCACGGAGGCGACGTCCTCACGGCTGGGGATGTCGTACATCACCGACTGGAGCACCTCCTCCATGATCGCGCGGAGTCCACGGGCGCCGGTGCCGCGGAGGATCGCCTGGTCGGCGACGGCCTCGAGCGCGTCGTCGGTGAACTCCAGCTCCACGCCGTCGAGCTCGAACAGCTTCCGGTACTGGCGCACCAGGGCGTTCTTCGGCTGGGTCAGGATGTTGATCAGCGCCTGACGGTCCAGCTTCCGCACGCTGGTGATGACCGGCAGCCGGCCGATGAACTCCGGGATCATGCCGAACTTCAGCAGGTCCTCGGGCATGACCTCGGCGAAGGCGTTGGCGTCCTCGATCTCCTGCTTGCCGCGGATCTCCCCGGCGAAGCCGATGCCCTGCTTGCCGGCGCGCGCCTCGATGACCTGCTCCAGGCCGGCGAAGGCACCGCCCACGATGAACAGCACGTTCGTCGTGTCGATCTGGATGAACTCCTGGTGCGGGTGCTTGCGGCCACCCTGCGGCGGCACCGACGCCGTCGTCCCCTCGAGGATCTTCAGCAGCGCCTGCTGCACGCCCTCGCCGGAGACGTCGCGGGTGATCGACGGGTTCTCGCTCTTGCGGGCGATCTTGTCGACCTCGTCGATGTAGATGATGCCGGTCTCGGCCCGCTTGACGTCGTAGTCGGCGGCCTGGATCAGCTTCAGCAGGATGTTCTCGACGTCCTCGCCGACGTAGCCGGCCTCGGTGAGGGCGGTGGCATCCGCGATGGCGAACGGCACGTTGAGCATCCGCGCCAGCGTCTGGGCGAGGTGCGTCTTGCCGCAGCCGGTGGGGCCGATCAGCAGGATGTTGGACTTGGCCAGCTCGACGGCGTCCTCGCGGGAGGCGCGGTCACCGCCGGCCTGGATCCGCTTGTAGTGGTTGTAGACCGCGACCGAGAGCGTCTTCTTGGCCTTGTCCTGGCCGATGACGTACTGGTCGAGGAAGTCGTGGATCTCCTTGGGCTTCGGCAACTCGTCGAACTTCAGGTCCGACGACTCCGAGAGCTCTTCCTCGATGATCTCGTTGCAGAGATCGATGCACTCGTCGCAGATGTAGACCCCGGGGCCAGCGATGAGCTTCTTGACCTGCTTCTGGCTCTTCCCGCAGAACGAGCACTTGAGCAGGTCACCGCTCTCACCGATTCGTGCCACCTGCTGACCTCCACCTCGACAGTCGCCGGTCCTGGTGCCAGGTACCCGCGGGTTGGACCCTGCTGAAGATTTCTGCCCCGTTCGACCTCGCTGACAGGCTGCCCCGCGAGGCTCTCCTCCCAGCGCTTCCGGCCGGGGATCGGGCGTTCGCCGAACGTACCTGCCGCCGCGGACGAGGTGAGGCAATGACTCACCCGGTTCGTCCGTGGCCGTCCCTCATCTGTCCCGTCGTGCCCTTCGACCTCCGACGGTACGGGCCGAACACGCGCCTCGCGCGTCCCCGGCCCGTACCGGATCAGGCGGTGGGGAGGGCGTTGAGCTTGCGGCTCTGGATCACCTGGTCGACGATCCCGTACTCCTTGGCCTCCTCGGCCGTGAGGATCTTGTCCCGGTCGATGTCCTTGCGGACCTGCTCCTGGCTGCGGCCGGTGTGCCGGGCGAGGATCTGCTCCATCTGGGTGCGCACCCGCTCGATCTCGGCGGCGTGGATCTCCAGGTCGGAGACCTGGCCGCCGGCCTCGCCGGAGGGCTGGTGGATCAGCACGCGGGAGTACGGCAGCGCCAGCCGCTTGCCCGGCGTCCCGGCCGCGAGCAGCACCGCGGCGGCCGAGGCGGCCTGGCCCATGCAGACGGTCTGGATGTCGGGCCGGACGAACATCATCGTGTCGTAGATGGCCATCAGCGAGGTGAAGGAGCCACCGGGCGAGTTGATGTAGATGGTGATGTCGCGGTCCGGGTCGGCCGACTCGAGCGTGATCAGCTGCGCCATCACGTCGTTGGCCGACGCGTCGTCGACCTGCACCCCGAGGAAGATGATGCGCTCCTCGAAGAGCTTGTTGTAGGGGTTGGACTCCTTCATGCCGTAGCTCGTGCGCTCCACGAAGGAGGGCAGGATGTAACGGCTGGAGGGCATCTGGAAGCTCATGGGGTTCTCCTCCGAACCGTCAGTTGTCCGAGACCGGGTTGGCCGAGTCGGTCATCGTCGCGCGGCTGACCACGTGGTCGACGAAGCCGTACTCGAGGGCCTCCTGCGCGGTGAACCAGCGGTCGCGGTCGGAGTCCTCGATGATCCGCTCGACGGTCTGCCCGGTGAGCTGCGCCTGCAGCTCCGACAGCTCCTGCTTGGTCCGCCGGAACAGGTCGGCCTGGATGGCGATGTCCGAGGCCGTGCCCCCGACGCCGGCCGAGGGCTGGTGCATCAGGATCCGCGCGTGCGGCAGGGCGTAGCGCTTGCCCTTGGTGCCGGCGGTCAGGAGGAACTGGCCCATCGAGGCGGCCAGGCCCATCCCGTAGGTGGCGACGTCGCAGTCGATGAACTGCATCGTGTCGTAGATGGCCATACCGGCGGTCACCGAGCCACCGGGCGAGTTGATGTAGAGGTGGATGTCGCTCTTGGGGTCCTCGGCGGAGAGCAGCAGCATCTGGGCGACGAGCTGGTTGGCGATGACGTCGTCGACCTGGGTGCCCAGGAAGATGATGCGCTCGCGGAGCAGGCGCTCGTAGACCGAGTCGTTGAGGTTCATCCCCCCGGCCGCGGCGCGCAGCATCGGCGCGCCGGCCAGGTTCGGGTCGGTGGTGCTCACGGGTGCGGTGACCTCCGTAGGACGCGTGTCGTGGCAAGTCGGTCTCGGTGCGGTGCGGGCCCGGTTCGGCCCTCCGGGGGGCGGTACCCCTCGGCGATCGCCTGAGTCCTCTCGACCCTAACGCGGACCTGCGACGGGACAGTCCCCGTGGCGGCGGTGTTCGCCGTCGGCGCAGCGACCGGCCCCGGAACGCCGCGACGCCGCCCCGCCCAGGTGGGCGGAACGGCGTCGTCGGTGCACCGGCCCCCTCCCGAGACTCACCGCGAGCGTGCTCGTGGTGAGGAGGAGGGGGTCCTCTTTCAGGCCTTGGTGACGTCCTCGGTGTCCTCGGTCGCCCCTTCGGCGGCCTCGGTGGCGACGGCCTGGACGGCGATGTCGTCGTCCTCGGCCGGCTCCTCCTCGGCGGGGGTCTCCTCGGCGGGCGCCTGGACCGTCTTCGGCCGCAGGGCCTCCAGGTCGACGTTCCGGCCGGACTCGTCGGTGATCGTCGTCTGCTCGAGCAGCTGGGCCAGGGTCTTGGTGCGGCGGACGTCGGCGACGAACTCGGCGATGTTGCCGCTCTGCTGCAGCTGCTGCGCGAACTGCTCCGGGCTCATCCGGTTGCGCTGCGCCTGCGCCATGATCTGCGCCGAGAGGTCGTCGTTGTCGACGGTGACCTCACGGGCGTCGGCGATGGCGTCGAGGATGAACTGCGTCTTGACCGCCTGCTCGACGTTCTTCCGCTGGTCGGCCTCGTAGTCCTCGCGGCTCTCCACGCCCGACATCTGCAGGAAGGCGTCCCAGTCCATGCCGGCCTGCTGGAGCTCCCGCTCGAAGGCCTGGTTGCGCCACTGCACCTCGCGCTCGACCAGGTTCTCGGGGATGGGCACCTCGATGGTCTCGACCAGGTGCTCGACGAGCTTGTCGCGCGCCTGGGCGCCCTGCTGGATCACCTTGGAGCGGGCCAGCCGGGTGCGGACGTCCTCGCGCAGCTCCTCGAGGGTGTCGAACTCGCTGGCGGTCTGGGCGAACTCGTCGTCCAGCTCCGGGAGCTCCTTCTCCTTCACCGAGCGGACGGTGACGGTGACGTCGGCCTGCCGGCCGGCGTCGGGGCCCGACAGCAGGGCGGTCTGGAAGGTCGCCGACTCGTCGGCGGACAGCCCGCGGACGGCGTCGTCGAGGCCCTCCATGAGGTTGCCGGAGCCGACCTCGTAGGACATGCCGGTGGTGGAGCCGTCCTCCAGCACCTCGCCGTCGAGCTTGGCTTCCAGGTCGATGGAGACGAAGTCGCCGTCCTGCGCGGGGCGCTCGACGCCGGTGAGCATCGAGAAGCGCTCGCGCATGACGTCGACCTGCTGGTCGATCTCCTCGTCGGTGACCTCGACGTCGTCGACGGTCACGGCCAGGGAGTCGAGCTCCGGCAGTTCGAGCTGCGGGGCGACGTCGACCTCGGCGGTGAAGGCGAGGGTGTCGTTGTCGTCGAGGCGGGTGACCTCGATGTCGGGCTGGCCCAGGACGCGGACCTGGTTCTCGCGGATGACCTCGGAGTAGATCTCCGGAACGGCGTGCTGGACGACCTGCTCCAGGACGACGGGCCGGCCGAGCCGCTGGTCGAGCACGCGGTTGGGGACCTTGCCGGGGCGGAACCCGGGAACGCGGACCTGCTTGCCCAGCTCCTTGTAGACCTCACCGAAGGCGTGGTCCAGGTCCCCCCACGGCACCTCGATCGCCATCCGGACCCGCGTGGGGCCCAGTTCCTCGATGGTGCTCTTCACAGCGGCAGTGCTCCTCGGTGAGACAGTGGTGTGCAGGCGGCCACGACGACGGTGGCGCCGGGTCGACCCCCGAGTCTAGAGACGTCCGGGGCACGCGCGCGGTGGCGGGATGCGGGCATCGCGCTCGTCCGGTCGGGGTGACAGGATTTGAACCTGCGGCCCCCTGCTCCCAAAGCAGGTGCGCTACCAAGCTGCGCCACACCCCGTGGCCGCCCGAGTCTAGGCGTCGCCCGGCCGCCGGCCAGGGCTGGTCGGTCAGGCGGAGACCCGAGGACGGCGGTCGGCCCACGGCGCGGCCTGCTCGAGCGCGGCGGCCACCCGCACCAGCACGTCCTCCCGGCCGACGGCGGCGACCAGCTGGACGCCGACCGGCAGGCCCTCGTCGGTGCGGTGCAGGGGCAGGCTGATCGCCGGCTGACCGGTCACGTTGAACTGCGCGGTGCACGGCATGAGGCTGTTGATCCGCCGGCCCTCCTGCTTCGGCCCGGCCGCGGTGAACCAGCCGAGCTCCGGCGGCGGGGCGGCGATGGTCGGCGTCACCAGGAGGTCGAAGCCCTCCCCGCCCAGCTCCTGCGGCGCCCACCACCGGGCCATGCGGCGGGTCCAGGCGCCGAGCCAGGTGCGGGCGCCGAGGTAGTGCTCGGCGGAGAGCTTCCGGGCGACGGCGCGGTACATGACGTTGCGCGGCTCGAGCTCGTCGTCCTGGATCGGCCGGCGCAGCGCCGAGCGCTCGAGCGCGGAGAGGGTGAGCGCGACGTCGGCGGCGATGGTGGTGGTGAAGAAGCGCGGGAACTGCGGGTCGAACATCGCCCCCGGCGTGCCGGGCCCGACGTCGCAGCCGAGGTCCGCGAGCAGCCGGCCGGCGTGCTCCACCGCGGCCCGGCACGCGGGGTCGTCGAGGTACTGCTCCCCCGGGTCGGCGTCGAGCAGCCCCACCCGCAGCCGGCCCACCGGCGCACCCACCTCGTCGGCCAGCGGCCGGGGCAGCGGCGGGGCGGCGTACGGATCGCCGGGCATGGGCCCGGCGATCGTGTCGAGGACGGCGGCCGTGTCCCGCACCGTGCGGGTGACGACGCCGTCGATGGTGGCGCCGGCCCAGCTCTCCCCCACCTCCGGCCCCTGGCTGACCCGGGCCCGCGTGGGCTTGAGCCCGACCAGCCCGCACTCCGATGCCGGGATGCGGATCGAGCCGCCGCCGTCGTTGGCGTGGGCGACCGGCACCAGTCCGGCGGCGACCGCCGCGGCCGACCCGCCGCTGGAGCCGCCGGTCGACCGGCTGGGGTCCCACGGGTTGCGGGCCGGTGGGTTGGCGGCCGGCTCGGTGGTGATCGTCGTCCCGAACTCGGGCACGTTGGTGCGGCCGAGGACGACGAAGCCCGCCGCGCGGAAGCGTTGCGCGAGGTGGCTGTCGACGCGCCAGCGCACGTCGGCGTCCCGCAGGAACGACGTCCCGTAGTGCGTGGCCTCGCCGGCGACGTGGCAGCCGAGGTCCTTGAGCAGCAGCGGCACACCGCGGAACGGGCCGTCCGGGAGCTCGCCGCGCGCCTCGGCGCGGGCGGCGTCGAACCGGTCGCGGACCACGGCGTCCAGCTGCGGGTTCACCCGCTCGATCCGCTCGATCGCGGCGTCGACGAGATCGGCGGGGGTGGCCTGTCCGGTGCGGACCAGCTCCGCCTGCGCGGTGGCGTCCAGCCACGTGGTGTCGGTCACCCGGCGCACGCTAGCCGGACTGACCACGGACTTTGTAGCGACGGTCGAGCAGGAGTCATGGAACCGGCCTGTGCTGCACCGCCTCGCGCAGTCGATGATGGGGTGCGCGTCCGGCACACGACCACCCCGGTGCACACGGAGAGGGCCATGACGAGTCGTCGAGCAGCACTGCTGTTGGTTCCACTGCTGGCCGTCGGTGCCTGCACGAGCAGCGGCGACGACGACGCCGCGGGAGGTGACACGAGCCCCACCACGGCCGCCGAGGTCGAGATGGGCGCCTGCGAGTTCGACGTGCCTGCGGGGGTGGAGATCGACTGCGGCACGCTGCCCGTCCCGGCCGACCGCGACGACCCCGGCTCCGGGGAGATCCAGCTCGCCTTCGGCATCGTCCACAGCGACTCCGCCAGCCCGGCGGACGACCCCGTCGTCTACCTGTCGGGCGGGCCTGGCCAGAGCACGCTGGAGCTCGTGCCGCAGGGGTTCGGCCAGCTCTACGAGCCGCTCACCGCGAACCGGGACCTCGTGCTCGTCGACCAGCGCGGCACCGGGCTGACCGAACCGTCGCTGGCCTGCGACGAGTACAGCTCGTGGGTCCAGGAGTCACTCGGCTCCGACCTGCCCCCGGAGGAGCTGGAGGCCCAGGCCGTCGAGTCCCTGGAGGAGTGCCGCCAGCGCCTGGTCGACGAGGGCATCGACTTCGCCGACTACAACAGCGCCGCCTCGGCCGCCGACCTCGAGGACCTGCGCCTCGCTCTCGGCTACGACGAGTGGAACCTCTACGGGATCTCCTACGGCACGCGGCTGGCCCAGACCGTGATGCGCGACCACCCCGACGGCATCCGGTCGGTGGTGCTGGACGCCGCCTACCCGATCGACGCCGACCTCTACGAGGAGACGCCCGGCAACGCCGTCCGGGCGATGGAGGCCCTGTTCGCCACGTGCGCCGACGACGCCGGGTGCGCCGCGCAGTACCCCGAGCTCGAGCAGACGTTCCAGGGCCTGGTCGACGAGCTGAACGCCGCGCCGGCCCCGATCACCGTGGTCGATCCGACGAACGGGCAGCGCATCGAGGACGAGCTCGACGGGGACTCGCTGGTCGGCTTCCTCTTCCAGACCCTCTACTCCACGGAGCTGGTGCCGCACCTGCCGGAGATCATCGCCGCGGCGGACGACGGCGAGTTCGGAACGATCGGCCTGCTGCTCGGCGCGCTCTCCCAGCAGCTCGAGCTGGTCAGCATCGGGCAGCAGCTGGCCGTCCAGTGCCAGGAGGAGGTCGCCTTCGCCGCTGAGGAGGAGGTCGCCGCGGCTGCCGCCGAGCACCCGCTGGTGGAGGGCTTCTTCGAGGGCGCGCCGACGCTGGGCCCCGGCGTCTTCGACGTCTGCGCCTCGTGGGACGCCGGCGAGCCGGGCGCCGGCGCGAACGAGTCCGTGGCCAGCGACATCCCGGCGCTGGTGCTCGCCGGCGACCTGGACCCGATCACGCCGCCGCGGTGGGGCGAGGAGATCGCCGCGGAGCTGCCGAACAGCGTCTTCGTCCGGTTCCCCTTCACCGGGCACGGCGCGGTGCCCAGCCACGACTGCGCGGTGCAGATCGCCGAGGAGTTCCTGGACGATCCCCGCAGCGAGCCGGCGACCGACTGCGTCGACGACATCGAGCCACCGGCCTTCACCGCGGATGACGTCCAGATCGAGATGACGTCGTTCGAGAGCGAGGAGCTGGGCCTCACCGGACAGCGGCCGAGCGGCTGGACCGAGGTGATCCCCGGTGTGTGGCAGGACTCGGTGCTGGTCTCCCTGACCCAGCAGGTCGTCCCCGGGGCGACCGCCGACCAGCTTCTCCAGCAGTTGGCGGCTCAGCTCGGCACCGACCAGCCACCCCAGCCGGTCGAGCAGCTGTCGACGGAGGCCGCCACCTGGGACCTCTACCAGCTGGAGGACCTCGGGCAGCGCGTCGAACTGGCGCTCGCCGACACCTCGGACGGCCTGCTGGTGGTCCAGCTGACGACCAGTCCGGCTCGGGCTGACGTCCATCGCGAGCAGGTCTTCCTGCCGGCCGTCGAAGCGCTGGCCCCGCAGTCCTGAGCCGGGCGCCCGGTCCCCCACCTGTCGGTCGGTGACGCCCGCGCTCCGCTCGTCGCGGACCTGAGGCAGGTCTCGCACGACGGGCGGAGATACGGCCAGGCAGAGAGCCCGTTCGCCCCTCCGGCTGGATCCCGGTGACCACGACTGATCACGCGGAGGGCCCGAGATCGTGCCGGCGGCGATCCGCCGGCGCCTCCGCGACCGTCGACGACGTCGGCCAGGCGAGCGTCTACTGGGGCGCGCACCGGCCGCCAGCGGCGGTAGTTGGCGCGTCACAGCCCGAGACCCCACGTTGGCACGCTTGTCGATTCGTTGCGTATCCGCAACACTTCGTGCATGCCAAGCAAGAACGCGGTCGGTGAGGGTGGCAAGGGGCTGCACAACCGCCTCGCGGTGCTCCGCGCCGAGCGAGGCCTCAGCCGTCGGGAGCTCGCCGAGGCCGTGGGCATCAACTCTCAGACAGTCGGCTTCCTCGAGCGCGGCGACTACGGACCCTCGGTGGAGCTCGCCCTGCGCTTGGCCGGCTACTTCGACCTGCCGGTCGAGGCGATCTTCTCCCTCACCCCGTTCCCCGCCATGTCCGCGCAGCTCTACTCACCTCGCACGACAGGAGCGAACCCATGAGCACCTCCCGCCCCACCACGGCCCAGCGCAGCGCCGAGCTGCGCGCCGCGGCTCAGGCCCGCATGCAGCAGAAGCGCCAGCGCCCTCTACCCGGCTGGCTGACCGCCCCCGGCCGGCGCCGCGCTCTGGCCCTGGTGCCTGCGATCATCTTCACCGTCGGGGTGGTCGCCGCCGTCCTCGCCGACACCCTCGGCCTCCTGCTCATGATGCTCGTAGCCGTCCTCGGCATGGCCGGCGTCCTCGTGCTGCGCCGGGCGACGCAGATGCTCGATGCCGCGCCCGAGGTCCTGCTCGACGAGCGTGAGATCAGCCAGCGCGACCGCGGGTACCGAGACGCCTTCCATCTGACGCTGGCCTTCTTGTTCGTGCTGTGGGTGCTGGCCATCGCGGACGGGGTCGCCACCAAGACCGGGACCACCGGCCTGTTCGACGGGGACGGTTGGATCTACCTCACCCTCGCGTCCTTCTTCACGATCTCCACGCTCCCCGCCGCGGCCCTGACCTGGCGCTGGCAGGCACCCCTGGACGACCAGGACGACTGACCGACACCGCACCCCGACCACAACCCATGGCCCGCTCCGCACGCGGGTTCTGGCCGAAGACCACGGCCGCCGACTGCTTCCCGCGTCTCCGCGCGATCGAAGGCGCACCGCTATCCGAAGGCAGGGTCGTCGGCGTGGATGTCGACCGCGGCGTTGATCAGGTGCGCGTCGTCCCAGTCGAGCTCGCCCTGCGCTTGGCCTGCCACCAGCTCTGCCTGCGCGGTGGCGCCCATCCAGGTGCCCGCGGTCGCACCGGGCACCGTAGCGGCGGCCTCCGGATCCGATCCGCGGGAGGCGTCGCCGGCCGTTAGCCTGCCGGGGAGCGCACGGGCGGTCGGAGCGCGCCCCAGGGACGGAGGCCTCGCGGTGGAGATCGACGACGACGGCCTCGGCCCGGCCACTCCCCCGCCGCCGCCGGAGTTCGGCGTGCTGCCCGCGGCCGCGGCGCTGGTGCGTCTCCCGTTCGACCTGGTGGTGCTGGTCGGCTACGCCGTGCGCGAGCTCCCGCTGCTGGTGCAGGACGTGCGCAGCACGGTCAACGACGTCGCCCGGCTGGTGCACCACGGCGAGCGGGGCGGCGCGCTGCAGGAGCTGCTCGACAGCCTCGCGCGCGCGGCCCGGGCGGACAGCGCTGGAGCGCTCACGCACCTGCTGCGGTCGGCCGGCGACCTGGCCGCGGTGCGGGCCGAGGTCGAGCGGCAGCGCCTCGTGCTCGGGGACGTCGATCCCGCCCAGGACCGCGGAGACGGCTGACGCCGCCGGTCACCCGAACTGCTCGACCGGCGCCGTCTGCAGGCCGGTCGCGGTGGGCAGCCGCCGGCCGGCCGGGCGACGGCGGATCAGCCACTCGGCGACCGCCAGGTTGATCAGCCAGCCGGCGCCCATGGTGAGGGCCTCGGCCGTCGGGCCCGGTGCGCCGGCCACGACCAGCCAGAAGCCGGCGGTGAACACCTGCGTGCCGGCGCCGAGCCCGAGGGCGTAGCCGCGCAGCATCCAGGCCCGGTGCCGGCGGATGTCGCGGCGCAGGACGGCGGTGACACCGAGAACGATGGCCACGGCCATCCCGGCCCCGGCGGCCGCACGGAAGACCGTGAGCAGCCCGCTGTCGGCGCCGGTGATCACGGCGGTGAGCCAGAGCCCGCTGAGTGCGGCGACGAGGCCGACCGGGGCGACGATCCGCCCGGTCACCCGATGCCAGCGGGGTCGGCGTCCCCGCGTGCCCGGCACGAACTGGAAGGCGCCGACCACGGTGAACACCAGCGCGCTCATGATGTGCACCACGAGCGGCACCGGCGCGGCCGCCGAGCGCGGCGGTTCGGGGAGCGCTGCCGCACCTCCGGAGAGCTCGATGAGCCGGGCGGCACCGGCGAGGAGTGGCACGAGGGCCAGGGCGATCAGGGCGGCGGGCACCAGCCACCGCCGCCGGGGGCGGGGCGTTGTCCGGAGTGCTGCGGTCATGCACCCGATCCTCGGGACGGCGCCGCCGCAGGTCATCGCCGGAAAGACCGGTTCCCGGGTCCTCCTTTGGTCGGAGCCTGTCGGCGAGCGTCAGGTTTGCGGCGTGCGAGCAACCAACTTGCGGCGGCGTCCGTGCGTGAGAACGCGGTGGCGAGCGTCCTCGATGGGCTTCGCGCCGTCCGGGTTCCCACCGGGGTGGCGCTGGTTTCATCCGAGGACCGTCAGAAGCGCACCCCGGGGCATCGACTGAACGTGCCGGTGTAGCTGGCACCCTGACTGGGCTCGTGGCGGTCGCCCCGAGCCACCGCCGTCGAAGGAACGCCACATCCGTGCCCCGCCCCCTGTACCGCAGCGACACCGCCCACCAGGAGATCCGGGCGTGGTGCATCCGGCGCCTGACCGACTGGGACACCGCACACCAGCGGACCGTCGTGGACACCACACTGGGCCAGACCCATCTGCTCAGCGCCGGGAGCGGCGACACCACGGTGCTGTACCTGCCCGGAACCAACTTCAACGCAGCGACCAGCCTGCCGCTGCTGGCCGCGCTCGCCTCCGAGCACCGGGTCGTCGCCGCCGATGTGCCCGGGCAGCCCGGGCTCTCCGCCGGCGCCCGGCCCGGGGGTGACCGGATGGCCGCCTACGGCGCCTGGGTCGGCGAACTGGTCGAGCACCTGCGCACCGATCGCGCGGTGCTGATGGGCCACTCGCTGGGCGCTGCGATCGCCCTGGCTGCCCAGCCGGCCGGCGTCGCCGGACTGGTGCTGGTGGACCCTGCGGGGCTGGTCCGGCTGCGGGTGGGATCGGCGGTCCTCGCGGCTACGGTGCCCTGGCTGCTGCGGCCGACCCCGGCGCGCAGCGCCCGTCTGCTGCAGCACCTGCACGCTCCCACCCGGCGTCCTGCGGATGACGCCGTGGAGTGGATGACCCTGGTCGCCCGGGGCACTCGCACGGCCGGTGCACCAGCGCCCCTGCCGGCGGCGACGGTGCGGCGCTGGCGAGCAGTCCCCCGTCGGGTGCTCTCCGGAGAGAAGGACTGCTTCCTGCCGGTGCCGCGCCTGCGGGCCTCCGTACGCACCCAGCTCGACACCGAGGTCCAGCTGCTGCCCGACGCCGGGCACCTCGCCCCTGATGAGCAGCCGGAGCAGATCGTCGCAGCAGTGACGAGCCTCGTTCGGCGGGACGCCGGAGGCTGCTGACCGACCCACAGGGCGCAGGAAGCCGTTCTCCCGCACCGGCTCGCAGACCGGCCCGGGTCACCGAGGTGGCGCCATGCGGCGGGCTCCTGCCGGGGCTGAGACGGCAGCCGATGCCATCTGGCGCCGCCCCGAGGCAGCGTTCTCACGCACGCGGTCACAGCTCGATGCACGCGAAGACTGCGGTCGCGCTTGCGCAAACGCGCAAGTGACGCTCGCCGACAGAGCCGCCGGCCGGTCTACCGGCGCGGCACGCGCCGCGTCTCGTACGCCCAGATCGCGATCTCCACCCGGTTCCGGACGCCGAGCTTCGCCATGAGGCTGCCGACGTGCGTCTTCACCGTGCTCAGCGTGATGTGCAGCTCGCGGGCGATCTCGTCGTTCGACCGGCCGCGCGCGACGGCGGAGAGGACCTCCTCCTCCCGGTCGGTGAGCGGGTCGATCGGCTGGGCGGGCGAGGCGGCGGGGCCGGCGCCGGCGAAGGCGTCGAGCAGCCGGGCGGTGACGCTCGGGGCGATCAGCGCGTCCCCGCGGGCGGCGGCGTGCACGGCCTGGGACAGCAGGTCGGGCCCGGCGTCCTTGAGCAGGAAACCCCGGGCGCCGGCGCGCAGCGCGGCGTAGACGTACTCGTCGAGGTCGAAGGTCGTGATGACGACGACGGGGATCGGATCGGGAACGTCCGGGCCGGCGAGCCGGCGGGTGGCCTCGAGGCCGTCGGTGCCGGGCATGCGGATGTCGAGCAGGCAGACGTCGGGGCGCAGCCGGCGGGCCAGGTCGACGGCCGCCGCGCCGTCCGCGGCCTCGCCGACGACCTCGATGCCGGGCTGGGCGTCGAGGATCATCCGCAGGCCGGTGCGCACGATTTCCTGGTCGTCGGCGACGAGCACCCGCACGGTCACGCGGGCCCCCGCCGGGGCAGCTCGGCGCGGACGGTCCAGCCGCCGTCGGGCCTTGGGCCGGCGTCGAAGGTGCCGCCGAGCAGGGAGACGCGCTCGGCCATGCCGCGCAGGCCGAACCCGGGGGCGCCCGGCGCGGGCGCGCCGTCGCCGTCGTCGCTGACCAGCAGGTTCACCCGGGCATCGTCGACGATCACCCGGACGTCGACGCGGGTGGCGCGCCGGGCGTGCCGGCGCGCGTTGGTGACCGACTCCTGGGTCAGGCGGTAGACGGCGGCCGCCACGGACGGGGCGACGGCGTCCGCGTCGCCGGTCACCTGGACGTCGACGGGCAGGCCGTTCCCGTCGGCAAGGGGGGCCAGGTCGGCGAGCCCCGGGGTGGGCGCGAGCTCGGCGGGCCCGTCGCGGCGGAGCGCGCGGACCATGCCTCGCATCTCGGCGAGGGTGGTGGCCGCCTCCTTCTCGATGAGCTCGAGCGCGTCGACCGCGGCCTCCGGGCGCGTGGCCGCGGTGGCCAGGCCGGCCTGCGCGCGGACGGCGATCGCCGAGACGTGGTGGGCGACGGTGTCGTGCAGGTCGCGGGCGAGGTGCTCCCGTTCGCGCGAGGCGACCTGGTCGAGCTCGCGGGCCCGGGCACGCGCCCGGAAGCGGGCGGCCGCGCCGAGAGCCAACGAGGAGAGCAGGACGGCGGCGCCGCCGATGGCGTCGCCAGGTGTGGCCGAGCCGAGGATCAGCGAGACGACGGCGCCGGCCAGCAGGACGGCGAGCCCGGCCAGCGCCTGGGCGCCCGAGCCCCAGCGCACGACCGCGTACGGCAGCAGCAGCCCGAACGCGGCGGTGTACACGCCGTCGGGGTCGCCGGTGCCGGCGGCGAGCACGGCCAGCACGCCGAACCAGGCGATGAGCACGGGCACCGGCTGCGTGCGGCGCCAGAGCAGGAGCGGGGCGAGCGCGCAGAGGACGGCGACCTGCAGCCAGCGGGAGGGCAGGTCGGGCCGGAGCAGCCCCTCGAGCACGGCGGCGACCGGGACGAGGGCGGCCAGCAGCCAGTCCCGCCAGCTCCGGGCGGGGGCGTCCGGCGGCCTCGGCTCGCGCCAGACCGAGCGCAGCAGGGCGTTCACGCCGGTCACCGTACGAGCCCGGACGCCCCCCGTGATCACCCGGAAGTACGAGAGGACGGCGCCGATGGGGCACCATGGTCCGATGCCTCCCCGCACCCACGTCGTCCTCGGTGGCGGCGCCGCGATGGGAGCCTTCCAGGCCGGCGGCCTCCTGGCCCTGTTCGACGCCGGCATCCGGCCGGACGAGTTCCACGGCAGCTCCGTCGGCGCGCTCAACGCCGTCTTCCTCGCCGCCCGACCGGACGCTCCCCGGGCGCGCGAGCTGGCCGAGTGGTGGACCGGGCCGGTGGCCGCGCAGCTGCTCCGGCCCACCTGGCCGGCACGGGTCCGCGGCGTCGCCCGGTCGGTCCGCCGCGAGGGCGCGCTGCTGGACGCCCGCCCGCTGCGCCGGCTCCTCGCCGGAGCGGTGCCCGTTCGCGACGTCGCCGATCTGGCCGTCCCGGTCACCGTGACCACGACGTGCCTGGACTGCGCGGCCGCCCGCCGGCACGACGCGGGGGCCGTCGAGGACGTGGTGGTCGCGAGCTGCGCGCTCCCCGGGCTGTTCCGCCCGGTCCGGCTGGGCGACGGCCACCGGCACGTCGACGCCGGCATCCTCGACGGGGTTCCCGTGGGGGCGGCGCTGGAGCGGGCCCGCCCCGGCGACCGGGTGCTCGTCCTCGACTGCGGGCTGTCCCCGGTGACCGGCCGCACGGACGTGTGCGCCGCCACCTCGGAGGTGCTCGCCGGGCAGGCGTGCGGCGTCCCCGTGGACCCGGACCTGGCGCCGTACGTCCCGCCGGTCGAGGGGGCCATCGGCGCCCTGGGCACCGTCCTGGAGGCGTTCACCGTGGCGCGGACCGTGGCCAACCGGGCGGCCGTCCGCGAGGCGCTGGACGACCCGCGCGTGCACGTGGTCCCGCACATCGCCGACGCGTGGGCGGCCGGGCTGCTCCCGGTGCTGCCGGAGGGCCCGCGCGACGCCACCCGGTCCGCCGAGCTGCTCGAGGCCGGCCGCGCTGTCACGCACCGGTGGCTGGCCGCGCAGACCTGGGCCGGATCAGCCGCGGCGGAGCATCGCTGAGGCCAGCGGCCTGCCGATGTCGCCCAGGTGCGTGGCGGCGTAGGGCACCCCGTGCCGGGCCGCCCACCAGGCCCGGGCACGACGCGAGGCCCCGCGGGGCGTCTCCCCCTCGCCGATCGGGCCCACGGGGAGCCCGGCGCCCCGGAGGGCCTCCGCGGCGGCCATCGCCATGCCGCGGTGCCCGGCGGGGCTCGGGTGGATGCGGTCGACCGACCAGCCGCCGGGGTCGGCCAGCACCGGCACCGCACCGAGGTCCACCACGTGCACCCCGTCCAGCGCGGCCGCCCGGTCGACGGCACCGTTCACCGCCGCGAGCCGCAGCCGGCACGCGGCCGCGATCCGCGCCGGGAGCGGCAGCAGCGAGACGGCGTCGTGCAGCCGGCCGACGACGACGGTGCCCGCCCGCTCCCGCAGCGCGGCGACCACGGTGAGCAGGTCGGCCGCGGCGCGCCCGGCGTCGAAGCCGGACCGGCCGACGTCGTTGAGGCCGACCAGGACGGTGGCGACGTCGACCCGGCCCGGGACCAGCGGCAGCTGGCGGTCGCGGACGTCGGCGACCCGCGCTCCCGGCTCGGCCAGCCGGACCAGCCGGCCGTCGGGGAACGCCCCGGCCAGCAGCGCCACCCACGTGGCGTCGGGGTCCACCCGGACGCCGACGCCCTCGCCGCAGGTGAAGCTGTCGCCCAGCGCGGTCACCACGGTCACGGCACACCGACCCGCGTGCCGTCGTGGACGGCGAGGAAGCCGCGGACCGTCCGCTCCCAGGAGAACTCCTCCGCCCGGGCACGGGCCGCCGTCCGCCGGACGTCCTCGGGAACGGCGAGCAACTCCTGGACGGCGCCGGCGAGGGCCGCGGGACCCACCCCGGCGCGTCCCGGCCCGCCCACCACGCCGGGCAGCGCGGAGCGACCGTCCGCCACGACCGGTGTGCCGCAGGCGAGCGCCTCGAGGGCCGCCAGCCCGAAGGTCTCGATCGGCCCGGGGGCGAGCGCGACATCGGCGTCCGCCAGCAGACCGGCGAGCCGGGCCCGGTCGGGCACGAAGCCGAGCCACTCGACCGGCAGGTCCCGCGTCGCCGCCTCGAGGTCGCGCCGCATCGGCCCGTCCCCCGCGACGGTGAGCCGCGCCGGGATCCCCCGCGCGAGCAGCTCGCGCAGGGTCGCGACCGCCACCGCGGGGTGCTTCTCCCGCGAGAGCCGGCTGGCAAGGACGAGCGCGACCGGGTCGTGCGGCCGGCGACCGGGTCGCGGTGACGTGCGGGCGGGGAAGGTCGCGTGGTCGACGGCGAGCGGGATGACCTCCAGCCGCGGGGCGCGGAGGCGGACGAACTCCTCGGCCGCCCACTCCGTCGTGCAGACGACCGTGTCGAAGGTCCGCACCAGCCGGGCGTTGGAGCGATCGGCCAGGGCGTCCAGCCGCAGCGGGGCGGGCAGCCACTGGCCGAGCCAGCGGTCCAGCCGCTCGTGACTGACGACGAGCGAGGGCACGCCCCGGGCGCGGGCCCAGCGGCCGAGGCCGCGCAGCGTCGTCCGGTCGTGCACCTCCACCGCGTCGGGCGCCACCCGCTCGAGCACCCGGCGGACGGCGGCCAGGTCGACCAGCAGTCGGTAGCCCGTGCCCCCGACCAACGGCGCCCGCAACGTCAGCCGGCGGCCCCACGGGGTGGCCGTCTCGGCGGCGGCGTCGCCGGGCACGACCTGCACCACCTCGTGCCCGTGGTCCGCGTAGCCCTCGGCCAGGTGGCGCAGGGTGGTGCGGAGCCCGCCGGAGGTGGGGGTGACGAAGTTGGCGACCTGGACGATCCTCACGCGGCGTCCCGCTGCTCGGTGCCGCGGACTTCGTCGATCACGTCGCGGTAGTGCCGGAGGAGCTCTCCGGTCACCGCCTCCCAGGTGCGCCCCTGCACCGACCGCCGGGCCTGACGGCCCATGCGGTCGCGGAGGTCCGGGTCGTCCCGCAGGGCCAGGACGCGGTCGGCCAGGCCGGCCGCGTCCCCGGGGTCGAAGAGCAGACCGTTCTCACCCGGCTGCACGAGGTCGAGCAGCCCGCCGGCGGCCGGGGCCACGATCGGCAGCCCGCTGGCCAGGGCCTCCTGAGCGGCCTGGCAGAAGGTCTCGTGGGAGCCGGTGTGGACGAAGACGTCGAGGGAGGCGAAGGCGGCCGCCAGGTCGCCGCCCGACAGCAGGCCGGTGAAGACAGCCCTGCCGAGCCGGCGCTCCAGCTGCCGCCGTTGCGGCCCGTCGCCGACCACGACCAGGCGGATGCCGGGAACGCCCTGGAGCGCGTCCAGCAGGCCGACCTCCTTCTCGTGTGCCAGCCGGCCGACGTAGCCGACGACGAGCTCGCCCTCCGGCGCCCAGGCGCGGTGCAGCTCCGGGTCGCGACGGGACGGTGCGAAGCGCTCGAGGTCGACACCGCGCGCCCACCGCGCGACGCGGGGAACACCGTGCTCCTCGAGCTGGCGCACCGCGGCCCGGCTCGGCGCCAGGGTCCGGGAGGCGGACGCGTGCACCCTGGCGAGCCGCCGCCAGACAGCCGGCTCGGCGACCCCGAGCCGGTAACGGCCGGCGTACGCGGCCAGGTCGGTCTGGTAGACGGCGATGGAGGGGATGCCGAGCTGCACAGCCGCGCTCGCCCCCTGCGCCCCCAGCACCGCCGGGGAGGCGAGATGGACGACGTCCGGCCGGAAGGCCCGGAAGGTGGCGGCCATCGCGGGGAAGGGCAGCGCGACCCGGAAGCCGCGATAGCCGGGGACGGAGCAGGACGGCGTCCTGACGACCGGGAACCCGGCCCACTCCGTCGGGCCGGGGCCCGGCGCGACGACCAGCGCCTGCTGCCCACCCCGGCGGAGCTGCTCGCACACCCGCACGACCGAGTTCGTGACGCCGTTGACCTGCGGGAGGAAGGACTCCGTCACGATCGCTATGCGCATACCCGGCAGCGTGCTGGAAGCCGAGCACCTATTCGGCGGCCTGCGGGGAGAGGTCTGCTGAACCCATCGGGAAGTCTCAGCAACGGGGCGGTGCCGGACGCCGCGGTGGCGGCGGGTGCGGTCACCAGGCGGGTCTCCGGGGGAGCTACGCTGTCCTGGCACCTCCGCGGGTGTAGCTCAATGGTAGAGCCCCAGCCTTCCAAGCTGGCCATGCCGGTTCGATCCCGGTCACCCGCTCCACGAATAAGTGCAGGTCAGGCCGCCTGCCAGACCTTCTGGAGAAGCCGCCGAACGGCCCGTTTGACCCCTTTGGCGACCCCTGTTTTCCGCCCCATTGGTCATGGATTGGTCACGCCAAGGCGGCCTATACGGCCTGGGCGCAGCCCTCCTTCACCTCTCGGGGGGCTGCGTGACCACAAGCTGGTCACGCGGTGAGTTCGAACTCGCCGCCAAGCTGCGATCCGCCCGGCGATACCTACGGGTCTCAGAGCTGGCGGACTCGAGACCCAACCAACTGCCGGGCTGCGGCATGACCGCGTTTGCAGCGGTACGCGCACCCTAACGCAGAGCATCCGCCACGCCCGACGTTCGGGGCGACCCCGACCACTCCCGCGTGGCGCCGGCCTGGCGCAACCGGATACAGCACAGTCGGGTGCGACGCCTGAGATGACTCACGAGTGGAGCGCAGTGTGTCGGAAGTCGTAATCACGGCCTTTGCGATCGGCGGTGCCATTGGGGCATACCTGGGTTATCACGTCGGCAACTGGCGGGCAGCCGCTCGCGCGGCGAGAGCCACGTACCGGACGCAGCGCGGAGCGCGCTGAGGTTCTACTGGGTTCAGCCGGCCCGCGTCGCTCGACTCTGCGGTGTTCCACCGGCGCGTCCGGTCAGCCCTGGAATAGCACGCCTGCACTCGCACAGCGCCACCGGCATCCAGGCCTAGTAGGGCCATGCGAGGCGGGGCTATTGATCCGAGGCACGGCGCAAGCGGCCGATCAGGTCGTTCACCGACCCGACGTCAGCCCGGCCCATTGCTCCGGACTCAAGGAGGTCCGCGAGGTTCTCCAAGGTGGTGGCCGGCTCCCAGGATTCCCGGACGACAGCCAGCGCTCGGCGCAGTTGTTCCTCCGCCGCGCCATAGTCGCCTCGCAGCACCGCCAGTTCCATCAGGGAGGCGAAGGTCCAGTACGTGGGCCGTTCCGTGACCACGAGCCGCTCGACCGCATACTCGACGACGCACAGCAACCTGGCCAGCCGCGGCTCTTCTTGAGTGATCCCAATAGCGCGCATCAGCGTTGCGGCGTTAATGCCGGGGTAGGGATCGCGCGGATCCATCTGGAACCCGTACTCATACGCCCGAATGGCCTGCTCCAGGTGCATGCGCCGCTGATCGGGGTCGCGGGCCGAACGCCAGCGGTCCTTATGGATCCGCCCCATCAGCCCGAACGTCTCGCTGCTGCTGCGGTTCTGCTCATGCAACGCCAGCAAGACGGCCAGGGCTTCGTCTCTGTCCGCCTCGCCGGTGCGAGAGGCACGGCGATTGAGAGCGAATGCCAACTGCTCCTGAACGAGGGCACGTTCCCGAAGGTGGCCGGGCATCTCCTCGACCAGCGCAATCATCACGTCCCATTCTTCAAGGGCTCGATAGGTCAGGAGGAGGTCCACCAGGGATCCCGCCTCGGCTCCTTCCAAAGGCCTGAGCCCCTCATGGAGAGTGAAGACGTCGGTCAGCACGGACTGCCGGTTGTCGGGGGCCCGAAGGGCTGCCGCGCGCGCCCGGGACAGTCGCCGTTTGATGTCCTCGTTGTAGGCCACCCGTTCCGCGAACAGGTCGGTCTTAAGGCTCTCCGGCTGCTGAGGACGCCACCCCTCGACCAACTGAAAGAGAGGACTGTCGGCGAAGGTGGGCCGGGCGGCGACCCGCTGCTGGACTTCTCGCAGCTCCTGGCTAACACCATCCCGCAACTGCCGGGCCAATACATCCGTGAGCGCATTGTGCTTATCCAAGTGGTAACGCAGGGTCCGCAGATGGCGAACGTCGAAGGGGACGGCGTCCGGACGCGCCGTGATGGTAAGGGTGCTGGCCGGTCGGACGGCGTGCCGCACACCCAACTCGTAAAATACGTTCGCGTTCTCCAGGGTCAGATCCGCGATCGCATACTGCGACAAAAGCAGCGCCTCGTATATCTGCTTCTGCACAATCCCGCCAATGGCCGTCATGTCGTCCCGATATGCCTGCATTCCGACGGATTCGATGGCCGGCAAAAGAGCATCTCGGTAGATCGCGTCGAAGTCGATCGCCGCCCCGCCTGCAGGATCGGACCTTTTCCCGAACGGCATCAACACAAAGCAATACGGATCCTGCCGCATGAGGCCCTCCCCCTGACCGCATCGCGTGGGAGGCTCGCACCTCCGCGTCCAGCCTACGATGCGGCGGCTGTCGCGGAGGGCATCGAGAAGTGACCGGAGGGTCCGTGTCGGATGACGTGAGGGTTCGCGACTACGTTCGCGACCGGGTCGAGCAGTACCGCGGGTGGTACGACAATCGCGCGCGGAAATGCAAGAAGTGGTATCTCCGGCTGCGGGTCGCTGGTCTGGCCTCTGGGGCCGTGGTACCCGCGCTCATTGCGTTACCGGACCAGAGAGCAGACATGGCGGCAATCCTCGTCAGCCTAATTACCCTCGTGACCCTGGCCCTCGATGGGATGCTAAGGCTCCGGGAACAGTGGGAGAACTACCGCTACACGGAGCAATACCTCGACCGGGAGAAGCACATGTTTTTGGCCGCCGCGGGGCCGTATCGCAGTCTTGCGGGTGAAGCTGCATTCCTTCGCTTTGTCGAACGGATCGAATGGGCCATCGCCGCTGAGAACTCGACAACCCTTGCCACCTTGGCACTCGCCCCCACGGTCGAGGGCAAGGCTAACGGCGGAAACCGGCCGGCGCAGATGTCGCAGCACTGAGATTCCTCAACACAGGCCAGTCTGTACGCCGTCGCATCCGTAGTGGTGCCCACTCGGTTACCGCACGTAATTGGACGCGCGGCCGCGTGGCTCATCAAAGCCCGATCGGGGACCCCCCCCCGACTACCCGGGAGGCCACAGCGACTTCTGCCGTGAGCGGCGGGCTGTCGACCACTCAGTGCCCCGCCTCGGGCTGAGGATGCATCCATTTAAGATGGGCGAATGGTCGTCCGCAAGCTCACCGTAACACTTGAAGTGAACACTGTAGGCAGAGGGCGCACGAGATCCTCGGCGATGTTCTTAAAGGAGCCCGCCGAGCCGCTTATGCTGCGAGCATTTCAGCAGGCAGGTTCCTGTGGCAAGCGAGGCAGACAACGCCTGCTATCTAGCAGATTACGCTGCAGTTGCTAGCCCTCACAACTGTGAGCATGGGATTCCCAACGTCCCCCGGCGTCGCCAGTGGGTAAAGGCCGAACAGATCGTTGCTACCTAACGCCACGCTTATGTCCGCCCCTGTAGACGCGCGAGACCCAGGACAACCAGTGTGGCGATATCGCCGGGACGGTGCGTTACGGCGAGTTGGTGACGTTCGGCGTCTTCCAGGCCATCCTCGGTTGGGACCGCGTCCGCGGTGACCTCCGCTATCTGCTGAAGAGCGGCTGATGCTGCGTCCGCACCTTCGGGGAAGTTTGGCGGTGCCCAGTCGGGCACATCGCGACCAAGGGCTCGGGCGATGGCGGCGGCGGCTCCGCCGAAGCCTGCCGCGACGTAAAGCGGTCGACCGCTCTGCATGGACAGCAGCGCCTCTTCGATGACTCCGGGCATCGCACCCTGGTGGCCGGCGAGCCGCCCCCCAACCACCACGCGAGCGTCGGTGCGGGCGGTGATGTGTCGGCGGAGGGCCGTCAGCGCCTGCGCGGGATCGACGATGTCCTGTGTCCGAGGCCGATGCCGCGGCTGGATCTTCCTGCCCTCGGCGTCCAGGCAGTCGAGCGTGGCGGCGGTGCCGAGGCGACCGTCGATAGCGTCGAGCTGCTCGTCGGTGAGCTTGCGATGCTCGGTCTCCGCAAGACAGATGGTTAGGGCGTTGCGCCCGTCAGCATACCGGCGTACCTCATCCACGAGGATCTGGGTGAACCCCTCCGGCTGGATGCGGCCGCCGTAGGTCAAGCTGCCTCCGGCCAACAGGATGGCTCGAGCCAGTTCTGCGATCGCGAGGGCGCAGTGTTGCGGGGTCAGCCCCAGACGGCCGAGGTCGGCGCTGTCCGAAACGGAGATGCCGATGTCCAAGCCGGAGAGGGCTCCTACTGGCACCAGCGTGGGATCGCTCATGGCCGGATCGTGCCGCCGCGGTTCGCGAAGGTGCGGGGGGTGAGTATGTCGACGTCCTCGGTGAACCCGGCAAGGGCGCAGAGCTCGACGATCACGTCGGTTTCCCGCGGACCCAACGGCGGATCCGGGTGCATGATCCACACGTGCCGATCGGCGCTGTCCTCGTCACGGTGGCGACGCAGCCAAGGGACGACGGTGACCGGTTCGGGGGCATGACTGGGCAACCAGTCGAAGCCATCCCCGCGCAGGTACACCGACTGCTGTCGCCACAGTGCGCGCTTGAGCGACTCATCCACCAGCCGGTTCAGTGCTCGTTCGATCGCCGTCTGCGCGTCGTCGGGGTGACAGGGGATCACGGGGACGTGATCCATAAGAAAGGAGCCCCGGTCCTCCTGTTCCCGGACTGCGAAGAGCGCCACCACGGGGAGGTCTCCGCGCTTTGCGGCCAGCACTTCCCGCTGGGTCCATTCACGCCCGGAGTACAGGTCCGTCCGGACCATAAGCAGCGCGCTCCTGCCTGCGGCGGCGTCCAGTGCCCGCTCCCACTCAGACCCCGTCTGCAGGTCCTGTGCGTCAAAGAACTCGCCGAGCCGGGTGTGGCGCAGGACGTCACGGACTTGCTCTAGCAGCTGGGGGCCGTCCTCCCGCTGGCTGACCGTGTGGTGCTTGGTGTGGCTGACGAAGACGGTGATCCGCTCACCGGGCGCACCCGGTCCCGGCCCGGACTCGCCGGAACCGGTGTCCAAGCGCTGGGCGATAGCCTGGGACAGCTCACGTGCCAGCATCGCCGGGTTGTCAGCCGCTTCCCGCGGAAGAGCCTGCTGCCTGCCAGCCAACCCGGCCAGGATGCTGCCGGTGAGGTCAGCTCTCGGGTCACGCAGCGGGTACACCCCGACCAGCGTGCCGAGATGGGCCTCGTCGTCAGGACGTGCACGGTCGGAGGCGAATACCTCCTCCATATACGTCCGCCAGTCCGGGTCGTCCCGCACCGCCCGCGCCAGGCCGGTGCCGAGCACCGGAACCACCGCGGTGATCTGCGCGGCCGGCAGGCCGGCCGGCAGCGGCTGCATGAACGGCAGCGGCCGGGGTGGTGCCGACTGGGCCTCCCAGCCGACGCTGCGCAGGTAGACCTCCACGGCGCCGCCGGCCAGGCCGGCGTAGGCCGGGCCGTGGAAGTGCTTCGCCAGCCAGCCAGCCACCTCGTCGCCCAGGCCGTCGTCGGGATGCCAGAGGACGTACACCTCCAGGATCGGCGGCAGCGGCACGAGGTGACTGTAGCCAGCGATCCCGACGTCGGCGACGCTTGGACTGTCACCGGTACGAGTTACCGTCGGTGTGGAGAGATGGGAGTGTTCGTGTCGGACCAGCACAACGTGTTCATCAGCCACCGCCACGAGGACGACGCGCTGATCGCGAAACTGAAGGACCTGGTGGCCCGCTATGGCGCGGACGTGCGGGACTCGTCGATCAACGCGGCCAAGCCCAACCAGGCCAATGACCCCGACTACATCAAGTCGATCCTGGCCGAACGCATCCGGTGGGCCGGGAAGATCATCGTCATCGTCTCCCCGAAAACCAAGGACCATGAGTGGGTCGACTGGGAGATCGAGTACGCCAACAAGCAGGACGACAAGCGGATCATCGGCGTGTGGGCCCCCGACGCCGCCGGCTGCGAGCTGCCCGAGCCGCTGCAGCGGCATGCCGACGCCGTCGTCTCCTGGAACGGCGAGAAGATCGTCGATGCGCTCGACGGAACGGACAACTGGGAGGACCCGGACGGCTCCCCGCGCGGCGCCTACGCGGTCAACCGCATCGGCTGCTGACCGCCGGTGCGCCTCTACAGCTACGTCGTCCGCTACGACATCGGCTTCGCCCCGAACCCGTTTCCACGGCTGGTGCACCCTGGCCACCTGTAAGCAGGACATCCGCGCCAAGGCGCAGGTCGGAGACTGGATCGTGGGCACCGGGTCGAGGGAGCAGGGACTTGGCGACCGACTGGTTTACGCCATGCGCGTGGAAGAGACCCTGGGCTTCGACGCCTACTGGACCGATCCCCGCTTCCACCGAAAGCGGCCGAACCTTCGCGGCAGCCTCAAGTACGTCTACGGCGACAACATCTACCACCGCGGCCCCGACGGCGGCTGGGTGCAGGAGAACTCCCGGCACAGCTTCGAGGACGGCAGCCCTAACCCTGGGCACGTTACGCGCGACACCAAGGCCGACGCCGTCCTCGTCGCCCGCCAGTTCGTCTACTACGGCGGCAGCGGGCCGGTGATCCCGCACGACCTCCGCCACGGCTACGGCATGGACCTCGTGCATGGCCGGCAGTCCTACCGGGTGCGATTCCCAGACAATATGCGCGATGCGGTCATCGACTGGGTCTGCGGCGACCTGGAGCAGGGGCTGCAGGCCGATCCTCGCGACTGGTGACCAGCGGGCCCGGGGCCGACGGCCGCCCGTCGCCTGCCTGCCCCGGCGCGGGCAGATCGTCGGCCCCGCGCCGTACCCTCGCCCCGCCCCGCCTCTCCTCGGGCGGAGTCGCCGCCTCGCCGGTCGGCTCGGACAAAGACGGGAGCCCGCCGTGCGGCTCAACGATTACCAGGCCCGCATCGCCACGGCGGACGACGGAGACGCTCTCACCTCCCTCCTGGGGATCGGCGCACACGCCGGCGCGCTGCTCCAGGCGCACAGCCGCTACCTGCAGGACGCGCTCGACTTCGGTGCAAGCACCGCGCTGGTGGTCCGCGAACTGGGTGACCTGCTTCGCCACGTCGCGGTGATGGCAACGGTCAACAGCCTGTCCCTCGACGACATCGCCCGCGCCAACATCGCCAAGATCCGCCGCCGCGCCAAGGACCGGCGGCTGCCGGCGGCGCCAGCCGTCCCCGAGGGGCCGGTCGATGCCGGCACCTACCAGGAACTGGCCGCCGTTACCGACGAGGACGCCAAGGACGGAGTCGACCCGCTCGCCCTCGGCGTCCCGATGCTGGGCCTCGCCGGCGAAGCCGGCACCCTCCTCGTCGCGCAGAAGAAGGCGTACCGCGACCGCGACCCGGCGGCCACCGACCCGGAGTTCCTGGCCGTGGAGCTCGGTGACCTGCTCTGGTACGCGGCCACGGTCGCTCACCACTCCCAGATCGACCTTGAGAAGGTGCTCGAGGAGAGTGCGGTCCGTGCGGAGGGACGCCACCTCGAGCGCTTGGCGCTGGCCGAGTTGCCCGCCGACCTGCCGATCCTGGATGAGGGCTATCCCGACCAGGAGCGCTTCCCCCGCCGGCTGGTGATTCGCTTCCAGCAGCAGCACGTGTACGGCCGTGCCAAGGTGGCTCTCACGCTGCTGGCCGCCGAGCCCAACGCCTTCCCCGACGGTCCGGTCGACACCGGCCGCGAAGGTAAGGCGCAGGGCTTCGACCTGCCGCAATCGTTGGGCGACGCGCTAACCGACAACTCCCATCGGGTCGACGACTATCGCTTCCACGATGCCATCCACCTCGGGTTTTTGGCCGTCATGGGTTGGTCACCGCTGATGCGCATGCTGCTGCGGCTCAAGCGGCGCAGCAACTCCCTCATCGATGAGAACGAGGACGGGGCACGCGCCATCTTCGCCGAAGAGGGAATGGCCGCCGTGCTGGCCAAGCGGGCGGCGAACTCGCAGGGATTCCTCGCCGAGCGGTCGGTCGACGAGGACACGGTGGACATGCTCCGGACGGTGCTCGAAGACCTGGAAGTCGACCGGATGCCGGCGTGGCTGTGGCGGCGGGCGATCACCGAGGGCTTCTCGGCGATGCGATCGCTCGCGTCCGGTCCCGGCGGCTTCCTGGTCGTCGACCTCGACGCTCGATCGCTCACCTACCACAAGAGGCCGCCGCCAGGGATCCAGTGACCAGCCCGGAGCGCTCACCGTTTTGGCCGGTCGTCCTCACCCGCCGTTTGATTTTCGGCCTAGCGACCTCGCACCGGCGGCTCGGCAGGCTGCGGGAAGTCCAGCGTCAGGGTCTCCGGCTCCGTATTCGGCGATATCCCGTAGGAATCCGGCACTTGAAGCCGCCACTTCGGGGGGAAGAACGGACGCGGCAAGGGCTGCGGCAAGGGCCGCGTCCGGTATGCCTGCTTGATACGGGTACGGCCGGCGACTCCTACGGCCTCCGGATGGGCAACCCGGGAGTACTTGCTGATCTCGCAGTAGAGGTTTTGGCAGTCGATCAGCTTCAGCCGCCGACCGAACAAGCCGGGAAAACGCAAGCCTAGGCGAGCGAAGTGCTCGTCCTGTCGCCGCGCGGTCAACCGGATTAGGTCGGCTGCCTGCCGCAGATCCGCTCCGGGCCACGCCTTGGCCAGGCCGTCTAAGGCCCCTGGTCCGGCGACAACGAAGTCATCCTCGTCATGATCGATGACCGCGGAGTAGTTCAGATCGATCGCCATCTGGTACCCGAGGAACGCACCGACGCCAGGCCAGGCGGTGAACGACCGGTAGACCTCCTCGAGAGATCCCGCCGCGACCAGGTGGTCTCCCAACCCAGCTTCGAGCATCGTCATCGTCAGCCTGAGATGCCCGGCGTGCTTGGGTCCGGGCTCACCCGGAACCGGGGGAACGATGTACGCGGCCGAGTAGATGCGGCCACCCGAGGCGCGAGCCTGATCGAGCACGCGCTCAGCTGCCATGGGATCGAACGTGGCCAGACGGAGTGGGCCGAGCCGATCGGTGAGCAGCTCCCAAGTGCTGATCCGGTTGAACCACTTGAACAACAGGACCCTGAAGACGACCTCGTCCCGATTCTGGTCACCTGAGTAGATGACGTCTCGGAGAAGGTACTGACTGACGCGATCGGCGGCCCGGTAGACGTTGGTGAACCGCCACGACGCCAAGACTGCATCGTCGGTCCACGGCGGAGCCTCACCCCGCAGCCGCCGCAGATAGAGCTCGTGCCGTTCGGCCGCGAACCGCCAATACGAGTCGAACACCGGGCCAGGCAGCACCGTAACCATCGCCGCCAATCTGCCACGCCGACCGGCCAAGAGGTCTTCTTGACACGACCGCCGCACGTGAGCGGCCTCGTAGCCGCACGTAATCCGGCCCGCTATCCCCGACGCGCCACGAGCCCAGCCACTGAAGATCTCCCTGTCCTACCAAGATCACGAATCGGCACATCTCTTGCCTTGCGGCAGCGTCCGGATCGATCGGGGCCGACCGTCGGGTCGCCGACGACCGTCGTCGATGCACCGCACCGTGCCAGCCGGCCTGAGTGAGCTCCTATGTGTCAACACCTGTGAGGACGGGTCGTCGGGGGCGTAGGTTCTGGCTCGCGGTGGGTGCGGTGGACTGGCCGGAGCGAAGAGCAGGTTCGGGACTGGAAGCCTGTCGCGCAGCTGGCTGAGGCCGTAGAGACGCGTCCCGTTTGCCGCTGCCGCACTCACCGCCACCCTGCGTGGCGAGGTCCGTGTGCAGGGTCTTGTAGATCAGGTCGGACAGGCGTCGCTTGAGGCAGCGCAGGGCTTCCCGGTTGGTTTTCCCATCGGCGCGTTTGCGCTGGTAGTAGGCGCGTCCTTCGGTATCGGCGCGGATCTGCGTAATCGCGATCATGTAGAGCACGCGGTTGAGCGTGCGGCTGCCCGACCGGTTGAGCCGATGCCGGGTGGTCCGGCCCGACGAGGCCGGGATGGGCGCGGTGCCGTTGGCGGCGGCGAAGGCGTGCCTCGAGCGGTAGCGGCGCACGTCGGCGACCTCTCCCAGGATGGTGGCCACGCTGACCGGCCCGAGGCCGTAGACGTCGGTGAGGCCGGTCTTCACCTGCTCGACCGCAGCCGTGATGAGTCCAGTGACCTCCTGAATCTCTGCAGTCAGCTCGGGCAGCCGGACCAGCCGCCGGCGGGTCAGTTGCGCGCGCACGCTGGTGTCACCGTCGAGCAGGTCCTGCGCGGCAGCGATGAACGTCGGCCCGGTCAGCCGAGGGATCCGGGCGTGGTAGCCGGGCAGCAGGCCGTGCAGCTCGGCGTGCGTGCGGCTGGCCAGCGCGGTGCGCTCGGCGACCAGCTGGGCCCGGTAGTCGGCCAAGGCTCGCAGGTCCGCGGCCTGGCCGACGGCGAGGCGCACCGGAGGTAGGCCGGTCTCGCGGGCGGTGATGCGGGCGATCGCGACCGCGTCACCCGGGTCGGTCTTGCCCTGCCCGGGCCGGCCGGTGCGTTCCCGCGAGGTGAGGCTGGAAGGCACCTCCACGACCTCGGGTACGCCGGCCAGCACGCCGGACCGCGGCGCCGCGGCCGTAGTTGCCCGAGCCCTCGATGCCGACCCGGCGCACCTGGTGCTTGTCCAGGAGTTCCTCGAGGGCATCGAAGCCGGCCTCAGGGTTGGTCAGGTCGCGGACCACGACCGGTCGCCCCGCAGGGTCGATCACGGCGACGGCGAGGGTGTCCTTGTGGGTGTCGATTCCGGCGAGCACGCGACTCCTTGCAACCTTGGTCGAACTCGCGACCACCGGGTGTCCGGGCGCAGCGCATGCATTTGCGGGCTGCCGCAGCCCAGGCTCCTATCAGGCGTCAACCGCCCGGACCCCCGGAGACGTCACCGGCGGGCACTCACTACGAAAGCCACTCGAAGATCGCGACGGGCAGCAAGACGTCGAGCCTCGCCGGTGACGCCCGCGAGCACCTCGTCGATGGCGACGGGGCGGCCCCTATTACCGCAAATGCAAGAGGTGTGTCCCACTTGGTCTCGTGGCTCCTCCAGTGGCCGACGGAGCGGTCACAGGGCGGCGCCTGTACGCGTCGGCGCGGCTTGATGCGGGTGTCCCTAAGGGCGGCTTGTGGGACACGGGGCTGGTGTCCGATGCTGTGCGGGCGCACCCGTGGCCGGGCTCGTCCCCGCGTGTGGGTGAGCCGACTACGGCGTTACAGGCTGGCCCGCGGCGGGGTAAGCCTCCGCGATCGCCGCGGCCGCATGCGCCGCCGCGGCCACCGTGTGCTTGTCCGCACCGAATCCCCGAATCAAGTCCATCACGCGGTAGATGACATGGCGTACCGCCTCGTCCCGGGCCATGCCCGCGGCCAGGTGCTTGTGCATCTCCTCGCCGACTCGCTGCTCGAAGTCCGGTGTCCGGAACACTCCGTTGAACGTCTCCCGCCCCGCCGCGAGCAACTGCTGGAAACGGTCCATGACCGCCCGACCTAGCCGCGGGTCGTTCAACGTCATGCCGAGCACGAGGCCGCGCCCGAAGGAGACTGTCAAGAGCTCGTCGACGGGCAGGATCACCTTCTCGATGTCGACGAAGTTGAATTCCACAAGGTCCCGAACCCGCAGGGGGATGAGGAACAGGCGGTCGTCGGTGATCGCGAAATAGCCCTTGCTGCGCGCCCGTCCGGCGAACGCCTGCAGAGTGGGCCGGCCATTGTCGTACTCGCACAAGGTGAACCCGCGGACGACCTCACCGGGAAGCAGCTCGCGCTCCAGGGCTCGCCGGGCCTGACGTTCCACCATGCTCACCGCTTGCTCCTTTTCGTGGTCGGCGGCTCACGCTAAGCGGGCATGCGGTAGTTCCCGAACAGAACTCGCCCGGTCGGGTGGCTGCAGAAGTGCGGCTCGGACGACCCGGGACTCGCCCGCGCTGACCCCCGGTCATGACTCCGCGGCGTCGCCCTCGCAGGTCGGCACGCGCTGGAGGCTGACCGGAGGCTGGTGCAGAGGCTTTCGTCATGACGGCGCACCGGATGATCCAAGAGCGGCACTCCCCCGGCGGTCCGCTGCTGAGCGTTGCTGAAGCCGGGGAGTACCTGGGCACCGGTGAACGGTTCATCCGCCGGCTGATCACCGAGCGCCGGATCAGCTACGTCAAAGTCGGCAAGTATGTGCGCCTGGAGCGCGCGACGCTAGACGCCCTTGTGGACAGGGGACGCGTCCCCAGCCAGCGGTGATCGGCGAAGACGCCCACTGATCCGCCCGCCAGGGTCACGACGTGACCAAGCGGACGTTCGGCACCGTCGACGAGCTTCCGAGCGGTCGCTTCCGTGGCCGGTATCGCGGGCCGGACGGTCGGCGCCATGCCAAGGTCTTCAGCACCAGGGCCGACGCCTGGGCCTGGCTCGCCACCCAGCAGACGGACCTCCTCCGCAAGACGTGGCGGGCTCGGCCGCCAGCCGCAGGACGGTCGGGGACTACGCCGAGGACTACCTCGCTCGCAACGATCTCCGCGCGAGCACGCGGGTTCTCTACGCGGGGCTGTGGCGTCACCACCTCGCCGAGGCATGGGGGGACGTGCTCGTCGACGAGGTCACGCCGGCCGCCGTCCGCTCGTGGCACGCGAAGGCCGGCCGGACGACGGGCCCGACGGCCCTGGCGCAGTCGTACCGGCTCTTGCGCGCCATGCTTAATGTCGCCGTGGCCGACGAGGTCATCGCGTCGAACCCGTGCCGTCTGCGTGGTGCGGGCACCCCCAAGGTGTCCCGCCCCTCCCGCGCGCTCACCGCGACCGAAGCCCTGCAGCTGGCCGAGCAACTGGGGCGCGACCGGAGAACCGAGCGCTACCGGCCACTGGTGCTCGTCCTGGCCTTCGGCGGCCTCCGGTTCGGAGAGGCGACTGCTCTGCGCCGGTCCGACGTCTTGTCCGGCGGCCGCCGCCGTGTCGAGCGCTCGGTGCGACGCGTCGGCAGCGAGTGGGTGGTCGGCGATCCCAAGACCGACGCCGGGCGTCGCACCGTGACGCTGCCGGCTGCAGTCGCGGCCGTACTGGAGGACCACCTGGAGAAGCACGTCGCCGCTTCTCCGGACGCCCTCCTGTTCTCCACCAGTTCCGGCAGCTACCTCGCCCGCAGCAACTGGAACTCGACCTTCCGCCGCGCCGCTGACGCCATCGGCCTACCTGCGGTCCGACCACACGAGCTCCGCCACACCGGCGCAACACTGGCCGCGGCCACCGGTGCGACGACCAAGGAGCTCATGCGCCGGCTCGGCCACTCCTCCCCTGCCGCCGCGCTGCTCTACCAGCACGCCGCTGACGACCGCGACGCCGAGATCGCCCGTGCCCTCGACGCCATGCTGGGCGCAGCCAGCGAGTCATCAGACGACGATCCGAAGCTGGACGACTGATGCTCCGGCCGCCAACTTGCGTCCTGCCGCTGTGGCGCGGGCAGCAGCCTTGCGGTGTCCCTGCGCGGCCCACTAAGGGACAGCCAGCGGGCGTTGGTGCTGGTCCGAGAAGTACCCTGGAGCCAGGCTCCTGGAGTGTCGCGCTGCAGCGCCGATTGACGGCTTCCCGGGACGAGGACACACTCGACGAGTGGTGGGCCGACGAGTCCCAGGCCGTAGTGAACGCCGGCCGGTCGCCTGGCGGTGCCCGGCCCCTGGCTGCACTGCGAAGAAGCAGGCAACTTCGGTACCCATCTGCCCGAAGCACAAGGTTCCGATGAAGCAAGTTTGACATCTATCCTTATGCCAGGATTTCCGCTCACAGTCACAGAGTCCTTCTCCACGATAACCGCGAGCCTGACTGGTCAAGACCCTCGCTGACATCTGCGATGATTCGCAGGATGACGCCGTACCCCCGCGCGCTTGCTATCGCAGCCGAATAGCTGACATATGACATGGCAAGGTAACCAACCGATGTCCCGGCGGTCCACCATGCGTATTCTTGGCCACGTGTTAGCAGTAGGGGTGAGATGACTGCAAGCACCCCATAGACGAAAACGAGACTGCAGTACATGTCCAGTCGCGTTCTGTACTGGTCGTGTTCTTGTTGCAATGAATCTGGCAGGCTCTCCCAGCGACGGATGACCGCGCCCTCCAGCTCCGTCTCGCCCGCGCCTAATCTCGCGTCCTCGGAGGCCCGCAGAATGTTGCCTAGGCGCGTGGGGAGGAGTCGGTGTGGCTCGGGATACTCCGCTATTGCCGCCTCGACTGCATCGAGGCGCCGTACCAGTTGGGCGGCGGCATAAGGACGCCAGTCGAACCGCGCCGCCTCGCGGGCTATGCGCCTGGCACGCCAACCCTTCCTGGCGGTACTCGAATCTCCCTCTAGCTCCTTTTCAATCAAATCAACGAGGTAGCGCTTCTCCCCGGCGAGTATTCCTCGCTCGATCAGCTTTGCAGACCTGAACGCCTTCAACGTCAAAGTGTCCCGTTGTTCAATACGTCGATCAAATGCGCGGTGTTGGCGGCCGATGAGAACGCGGGCAAGAGGACGTAACGCGACGCTGTTTCCCCAGTAACCCTCCAGCAGTCGAATAATCTCAAACTCGAACGCCTGCGTGATCATGGTCGCTAGGACGAGCGCGAAGAGCGCAAGAACTATTAGGCCGAACGGTTGCTCGATAAGGTCGCGAACTGCGGAAGCTAAGTTGCGATCGCTTCTTGAATGAAGTTGAAGTAGTACGACTAGACTGCCGACGAGCATGGCAGCCGGAAGCCAAGCGCTTAGACTGAGTTGCTCAAGTACTCGGGTGACGAACTGAGAGAATCCTTGCTTCGCAGGCGCAGCGACAGGGCCGGACGAGAGCCTCGTGCGGTCTGCTTCCTCCCGTGGCACAGCAAGATGCGTAGCGCCCTAGTCAGTGCCGCCAGGAGCGACGCGCCGAGAAGTCGGACGGACCTCAAGCTCGTCCGCTACGTTTTGTCACTGCGTGAGCTCCGCATCACACCCTGATAGTAGATCCCGCCCCTTATGGTCCAGATCCCGTGGGTGGGACGGCGCGGTCCCCCCTATCAGGTGACGACCCACTTAGGCCGCTCGGGGCGCGAGGCTGGCTGGACTCCGCAGTGGCGGGGGTGATTCCTTGCGAAGCCAAGTCGTCGAGGAACCTGTTCAGTAGCCGGTGACAGGCGTGTCAATCACCTCTGCGGGATGGGCGGCCAATGACTCGTAAGCCGCCTTCAGGGCGAACGTTGTCGAGCGCCGCACGAGCATCCACCTGCCGCGGTGGGTCACGCGTGGGTCACGCCGAGACGCTGGGTCATGTGTGGGTCACGAGCACTGATGCGGAGCCCCATACAGGCCCCTGATCAGCGCAGACACCGTCGGAGGATCCCGCCTTCCAAGCTGGCCATGCCGGTTCGATCCCGGTCACCCGCTCCAGGCACTGACCAGCTCGTATACCCGTCTGTCCAGCTCAACTCGGCATCGGCGCCACTTTTGCGCCTCAGTGATCCGCCCCTTGTTGACCGCTGACGTCCGCTCTTGGCCGCTGCCTGGGGCACGCCTAGGCGCCGAGGCATGGCGCCAGTAGCGAGGACGACGACTAGGACGCACCTGCCGCGGCTGAACCATCAGCCGGTCGGACCGATGCGAGCATCTCAACGATGTGGGCGACGGCAGCGTCTCCGGCAGCGGCGACGGAGACCTCGGCGATCTTTGACGGCGCATACGCTGCCCAAGGTCGCCGAGCACCTCGAGGCCGCCCGAGCCGACGTGCTCGCCTTCACCGCCTTCCCCATGGAGGTCTGGCGGGAGATCTGGAGCAACAACCCCTCCGAGCGGCTCAACCGGGAGATCCGCCGGCGCACCGACGTGGTCGGCATCTTCCCCGACCGCGACTCGGTGATCCGCCTGGCCGGCGCCGTCCTCGCCGAGCAGCACGACGATTGGGCCGAAGGCCGCCGCTACCTCGGCCTCGACGTCCTCGCCCGCTGCCGAGTGCGCCCCGTCCCTGACACCGACGACAGCACCGAGGAGATGACCATCCCGGCGCTCAGCGCCTGACCAACATGAAGATCACGCGGTAGCCGTCACACACCACGCCACCGGGCTTGACCGCCTGGGCTTTCCCGGGGCTTGCCGCAGGACGCCGACCCCGCTAGGCGTTGAGGTGGATCGAACGATCGGTTCGCCATTTGCGTGCGATCAGCGTCGGCGGAAAGCGGAGTTCGGTCGTCGCGCCGGTCACAGCCCTCGTACGGTGCATCTCGGCGTTGTCGGTCACGGTGATGCCCGGTCGGCTCCGTCCTGTGCGGGTTGCCTTCCGGGTGTGCGGTGCCTACAGGTGTGAGGGCGCCGGGGGTGCCCCGCGCAGCTCGAAGGCGATCCGGTCCGGATAGCACCAGAACCATTCCTCGCCCGGTTCGAACGACCGCACGAGGGGGTGGCCGGTACCGTCGGCGTGCGCGGTCGCGTGCCGGTTCGGGGAGGAATCGCAGCATCCGATGTGCCCACAACTGGCGCACATCCGCAGGTGCACCCACCGCCCACCGGAGCGCAGGCAGTCCTCGCAGCCCGGCGCGCTGGGGGTCACCCCCAGGTCGATGTCGTCCAGGTGAGGGCACCCACCGCCGGTCCCGCTCATCCGTCCTCCCCGCTCTCGTCGGTCCTGCGCGTCATGGCAGCCGCCGGTCGACCGGCAGGGTGACGGTGAACGTCGTGCCCTGTGGTCCGCTGCTGACGAGCAGCGTTCCGTCATGGTGGTCCTCGACGATCCGCCGTGCGCTGTCGAGCCCGAGCCCGCTGCCGGCCCCGGGCGGCTTGGTGGTGTAGAAGGCGTCGAACAGCCGAGGGACGACGTCCTCCGGGATCCCCGGTCCGTCGTCGGTCACCTGCACCTGCACCTCGCCATCCGCAGCGCGGGTGCGCAGCAGCACGGAGCCGCTGCCAGCGAGGGCGTCGGCGGCGTTGTCGAGGAGGTTCGTCCACACCTGGTTCAGCTCGGCCCCGTACGCGGTCACCCTCGGCAGCTCGGCGTCGTAGTCGCGCCGCACGGAGATGCCGGCGAGCTTGTGACCCAGCATCGTGACGGTGTTCTCCAGACCCTCGTGCACGTCGACCTCGTGGGCCGTCGGACCGCCGGGGTGGGCGTACCGCTTCACCGACGCGACGAGCGCCGAGATCGCCCCCGTGGACGAGGCGATGTCGTCCAGCAGCGACTCCGCGGCCAGCGCGTCCACCAGCCAGTCCAGTGCGCGCGCGCCGGGACCGCCATCGAGCTCCTCGACGATGCCGTGGACGCGCCGAGCGTCCAGCCCGGCCGCGACGAGTACGCCGGCGGCCTCGTCGGGCTCCGTGGCCCCGGCGGCAGCGAGGAGATCGCGCGCCGCGTCCTCCTCGTCGGCCCGCCCGAGGGCGCCCGTGCTGGCCCTCCCCCCGGTGGCCCGGACCGCCTCGTGCAGCTCGTGCAGCCGCTGGAGGCTCGTAGTGTCGGCTCCGGCCCTAACCAGCAGGAGGGGGTGGCGGCGCAGCGCGTCGACGTGCCGACGCAACTGGTCCGCGGCGCGCACGGCGGCGGTGGCGGGGTTGTTCAACTCGTGTGCTAGTCCCGCGGACAGGGCGCCGAGGCTCGCCAGGTGCTCGCGGCGCCGTACGGTCGCCTCGCTGGCGCGCACACCAGCGAACAGGCCGTCCAGCAGGTGCACCGCCATGGGCATGTGCGCGCGCACGAACGCGGCGAAGTCCGCTGCGGGCAACCGGAAGAAGCTGCTCGCCACCGTGGTGCGCATGGTCTGCACGTACGTCCGCTCGGCCCCGGGGACGAACGCGCGCATGGCCCCGCCGTAGGCGCCGCGCTGGGTGGTCGCGCTGATCGTCACCTCCTGGCCCGCGGCTCGCTGCGACAGGCGCACCCCGCCGTCGAGGAGCACGTGCAGGTGGTCGGCGGGGTCGCCCTCGCAGAAGACCAGCGCGCCGGTCGGGTACGTCCGGCGGTCACCGCGCCGGGCCAGCCAGCGCAGCTGGTCCTCGGCGAGTTCCTCGAACAGGAACAGCGTCCGCAGCTCTTCCACCGTGACGGTGGAGTGGCCGCTCACAGGTCCCCCAGGTACCGGTGGACGAGGTTCACGGCGAGGGCGCCCTCGCCGACGGCGGAGGCCACCCGTTTCACGGACGCCGCCCGTGCGTCGCCGGCGACGAAAACCCCCGGCACGCTCGACTCCAGCAGGTACGGCTGCCGGTCCGGCGTCCAGCCCGCCGGCGGACGTCCCTGTGCGCCCAGCAGCTCCGGACCCGTCAGGAGGAACCCCTTCGGGTCGCGCGCGAAGGCCTCCCCCAGCCACTCCGTGCGGGGAGCGGCGCCGATGTACACGAACAGCCACGAGGCGGGGACGGCCTCCACCACACCGGTCGCGTTGCAGCGCAGGTGCAGCCGCTCCAGGTGCTCGCCGCCCTCGGCTCGGGTGATCTCCGTACCGGTGCGCACCTCGATGCGCTCCGACACCTCGATCCGCTGCACGAGGTACTCGCTCATGCTCCTGCGCAGTGAGCTGCCACGGACGAGGAGCACCACGCGCCCGGCGTGCCGGGCGAAGTGCAGCGCCGCCTGCCCGGCGGAGTTCGCCCCGCCCACCACGTACACCGTCTCCCCGGCACAGTCCGCCGCCTGGTGTGCGGCGGCGCCCTGGTGGACGCCCCTGCCGAGGAACGTCTCCATCCCGGGCGCCGGCAACGACGTGTAGGACACCCCGGTGGCCAGCACCACGGCGTGGCAGGCGACGGTGGAACCGTCGGCGAACTGCACGGTACGGCCCTCGCCGTGGGCCTCGACACCGGTGCACTCCACCGTCGTCAGGATCTCCACCCCGAACCTCAGCGCCTGGTGACGGGCACGCTCGGCGAGGTCCGCACCGGAGACGCCTTGCGGGAACCCGAGGTAGTTCTCGATCCGGCTGCTCTGCCCCGCCTGCCCGCCAGTGGCGGACCGCTCCACCAGGAGGGTCCGCAGTCCCTCGCTGGCCGCGTACACCGCTGCGCCGAGCCCGGCGGGGCCACCACCGACGACGACGACGTCGTAGAAGGGCAGGCCCGCCGTCGTCGAGAGCCCGACCCGGCGCGCCAGGTCGGCGGGCCGGCACGCCGGGACCACCTCGCCGTCCGGCAGTAACGCCACCGGGAGCTGCTCTGCACGTGGGTCGATGCAGGCGATGCGCAGGAGCCTCCCGGCCTCCGCGCCGTGCACGTCGTGGTACCGGTACGGGACTCCATTGCGCGTCAGGAACTCGCGGAGCTGCTGCGTCGGGGCCGACCACCGGTGGCCCACCACGGTGACCGCGACGGGGACACCCGGACGGACCTCGGCGGTCCACTGCGCGAGCAATTCGTCCAGCGGCGGGTACAGCCGTTCCTCCGGGGGGTCCCAGGGCTTGAGGAGGTAGCGGTCGAGGTCCACGTCGTTGATCGCCCGGATCGCGGCGTCGGTCTCCGCGTATGCCGTCAGCAGGACCCGCTTGGCGTCGGGGGCCAGGTCGAGGGATCTTTCGAGGAAGTCCACCCCCGTCATGCCCGGCATGCGGTGGTCGGCGAGCAGGAGCGCAACCCGGTCCCCGCGCAGCGCGAGCTTCTCGAGCACATCGAGGGCCTCCGCGCCCGAGCCGGTGCGCAGGACGCGGTAGGTCCCGGAGTAGCGCCGACGCAGGTCCCGGGTGATGGCGCGGCCCACCGCCGGGTCGTCGTCCACGCTGACGAGCACCGGGCGCGCGTCCGGTGCCGCACCGGTGGGCGGGGGCACGGGCAGGGCGGTCATCCGCCCACCTGCGGGCGCAGGGTGAGGACCTGGATCTCCCCGCCCTGCAGTTGCGCCGTCAGGCGGCCGCGGCCGTTGCGGCCTCCACCACCGATCTCCACGTCGGCTGCCGCGCCACCGGGCACCTCGGTGATCCCCAGCACGTGGAAGCGGGCGCGCACACCGATGACGGTGCGCAGGTTCCACTCCGCGATCTGCAGCAGCCCCTGGAAGAGGCGGCCGTCGTCGTCCACGACGGCGTCGGCGGCGAAGGAACCCAGGAACCCCTCGGTGTCCTCGGCGTTCGCTGCGTCGAGCAGGAGCCGGAGGCTGTCGAGGGCGGTCATGCGGCGAGCTTGCCCGGACCGGTGTGCGGGAGGGAGGCCCCCACAATCCCACCCTAGGCGTACTGGCGTTGCTCGAAGTTGAGGTCCAGGCGCGTGCGAACGCATCGAGGAGCTGCGGCGAAGGGGGCCGCTCGCGGCCCTGTTCCAGCCGTGTGCAGTAGTCGGTGCTGACGCCGGTGAGGCCGGCGACCCCGTCACGGCACAGCCCGGGAACCCGGCGCGTCCCCTAGGAAGAGATGCCCCGGGCCGCTGCCGAGGCAGCGGCCCGCCTGGCCCGCAGGAGGTTCGCCAGTTCGTCGTCCCTGGCCATCGACGGAGGTCAGGCAGCGGCGCAGGTGTCGGCAACGGTGGGCATCCCGTGTCATCCTCAGATGACCTGCTCGGTGGGCAGGATGGTGATCTCGGTGAGGTTGACGTGCCGGGGTGCGGCGGCGATGAACGCCACGGTCTCGGCCACGTCCTGCGCGGAGAGCACGTCGATGTTCTTCAGAAGGCCGGCCATGAGGTCGCTGGCCTCGGGGTCGGTGACGTGGTCGGGCAGTTCTGTGTCGACCATGCCGGGCTCGACGGTGGAGACGCGCACCTTCTTGCGGCCCAGCTCGGTGCGCAGCAGGCGGCTGAGCTGGGTCACGTAGGCCTTGGTGCCGGAGTACACCTGGAACCGCTCCAGGACGCGGACGGCTGCGATGGAGGACGTCGTGATGAGGTCGGCGGGACGGCCGTCCACGGCGGCCTGCTCCAGGTCGCGCACGAATGCGGCGATGGTGTTCATCAGGCCCTTGACGTTCAGGTCGATCTGGTCGTCCCAGTCCTCCACGCGCAGGTCCGTGATGGAGGAGATGCGCTGTCGCCCGGCGTTGGCGAACACCAGGTCCACCCGGCCGAACTCGTCGTGGATGCGTTGGGTCGTAGCGAGGAGGGCTTCCCGGTCGGTGACGTCCACGGGCAGCGGCAGGGCGGTCCCGCCGCCCGCGCGGATGCTGCCGGCCAGGTCCTCGAGGCGCTCGGCGCGGCGGGCGAGGAGCGCGACCCGCGCACCGAGGGCCGCCAGGCGCGCCGCGGTGGCGGCACCGATTCCGCTGGAGGCGCCGGTCACGACGGCGACACGGCCCGCGAGCGGGCTACCGGAGATCAGCGTGGTCTGCGTCAGCTCGGTCATGGTCCCACGGTGCCTCGCAGACGCGGGAAGAACATGGCCCTCTCGCACCCACCCACCACGGTGGCGACCGTGGTGGGGTCCTGGCGCACCCGCGCAGCGTCCCGCTCGCGCACGGCGGCCCGCGCACCGCCCTCGGCGGCGCGAGTCGGAGTTCCGCAGCACCGCGACGACACCGACCACAGCCCGGGTTGCGGTTCCCCGGGTACCCCGCCTCCCGGCCGGGGTGCGCGCTCGCCGCGGCGGCCGCGCTGGGGGTGACCGGCCTCGCCCCCGGACCGGCCGCGGCGGCACGGCCGACTAGAGCCGCGACACCGCTGCGGGCGGTGCAGGAGGGCCTGGAGGGCCTGGTCCGCGAGGAGGTTTCCCCGCCCTGGACGTGACGGGCGCCGCTGACTGGACGCTTCGGTCGCGCTCGCCACCGATCAACCCGAGGACGTGGAGATCGGTGACCTGGCCATCCGGCCAGCGCGTCGGGGTTGACCCACTGCAGGTTCAGCTACGACCGCGGAGAGCCACTACCGTCGACACGTCGTCCCACGCCGTCCGTGGACGTCGTGGGACGAGTCGTCAGACCGCGACGCCCGACCGGCGTACCCGGTGCAGCACCGCATCCCGCGAGGCCCGCACTTCCTCCCTCAGCGCGTCGAGGTCGACGTCCAGGACCCGGCCACCCCACTTGCGCACCTGCCCGGCGACGAACACCGGCGTGATGTTCCGGGCGTCCGCACCGAGCACCAGGGTCCCGACGCGGTCGTTGAGGGGCATGGTGTTGAGGTCCTCGGCGTCGACGACGAGCAGGTCCGCCTGCTTGCCGGGCGTCAGCGACCCCGTGACGTCCCCCAGGCCATTGGTCCGCGCACCCTGCAGGGTCGCCATGTCCAGCACGTCGTGCACGCCGATGCGCCGGGGGGCCCGGTCCGTGCCGTAGGCGGAACTCACCGCACGCATCCGCTGGATCGCGAGCAACGCGCGCATCTGCGTGAACATGTCGCTGGACAGCGCCACCTCCACGTCGATGCTCAGCCCGGGGCGGACACCCGCTTCGAGGGCCTCGTCGACGGCCGGGACCGCCGTCTCCAGGCCGATCTGCGCATCCGACGTGGGGGCCAGCGCAACCGTGGTCCCCGTGCGTCCGATCGCCTCCCACGCCGCGCCGGTCAGTCCGGTGCAGTGGATGAGCGTGACGTCAGGGGACAGCAGACCGGCGCGCTCCCACCCCAGGACCGCCTCGGAGCCGGATGCGCCGAACACCGCGGGCGACGACGACGAATGCCCCGCCGCCACGTCGAGGCGAGCGGGGCCGACCGGCCGGGCCGTGGCGCCGGTACACCACCACGCCCAGGCCCACGGCGACCGGCGCGTGCTCGCCCGTGCCATGCCGCAGGAGGACCCGGCACGTCCCGCCCGGCCTCCACCCGCACCTCACCTCCCGCAGCCGGCACACGGGAGCCCCTGACGTCCCCGTTCCCGGGACAAGCCCGCCGGCGGCCCGTTCCAGGCGCGCAGCAGCCGGTCCAGCACGGCCTCCGAGCCTGTTCCAGGCACGGGGGTGTGCAGGGCCAGGAACACGCCCTCACCGGGGAGCGGCAGCGCCTGGTAGTCCAGCAGGCAGGTCCCGGCCCACGGGTGCTCGACGGTCCACCGCCCGTGGAAGGTGCCGGTCACCTCCGGCACCGCCCACATCCGCGAGAACTCGGCGCTGCGGCCCGACAGCTCGGTGATCAGCGCGTCGAGCAGCGGGTCGTCCGGGTTTCGGGCCCGGTTCAGCCGCAGGCCCGCGACCGCCGCGGCGGCGCTGTCCCGCCACCCCGGCAGCAGGTCGCGTGCCCCGGGGTCCAAGAAGTGCCACCGCACGAGGTTCCCCACCGCCTCCGGGCGCCCACCCGGCCGCGCCAGGAGGAGCCGGAACGGCAGGTTGTCCGCCAGGACGTCCATCCGGTGGTTCACCACGGCCGCCGGGACGGTAAGCCACGCCAGCATCCCCGTGGTCCCGGGCCGCAGCCGTCCCTCCGAACGCGGCCTCGGCACCGAACGGGACGGGGCCCCCAGGCGGTGCAGCAACGCGGTTTCGTCCGCGCTTAGCCGCAACGCCTTCGCCAGGGCGTTGAGGACGGCCCCGGAGACCTCCCCGACCCGCCCCTGCTCGATGCGGGTGTAGTAGTCCAGGCTCACACCGGCAAGCTCCGCCACCTCCTGCCGGCGCAACCCCGGGACCCGGCGGTGGCCCAGCGAGGCCGGCAGGCCCACTTCCTGCGGGCGCAGCCGGCTGCGCATCGCCCGCAGGAAGTCGCCCAGCGGTGGCGGTGTGACCGCACCCGGCAGCACGTCGGTGGCGGTGCCTGCACGGGACCGCGACGGCGGCCCTGTCCGCAGCCCTCCTGCTCCACCCCTCAGCACGGGGACCTCACCGCAGCCGTTCGCCGGCCCCGCCGGGGCCGCTGCCACCCGGCGCGGGGTCGCCGTGCTCGGTGGCACGGGCCATCTCCGTCGCGATCTGCTCCGGCCCACGGTCCGCCAGGAGCGTGAACTCCGCCCAGCAGGCGCTCTCCCGGGCCCGCGCGGTGACGTGGTCGGTGGGGCGTCGGCCCGGCAGGTGCGGGCGGTTCACGGGTCGATCCGCTCGCCGCTGCCGACCGAGAACAGGCACTGCTCACCGTCGCGGATGCACAGGAAGATGCGCTCGCCCTTCTCTGAGGCCCGGGCCGGTGCGCCCCGGGCCACCACGTCACCGGACGCCACCAAGCTGTCCGCTGCGGCGGAACCGGCGTAGACGAATGCCTCGGCACCCGGTTCTCTCACGACCTGCACCACAACGGGAACGGCCCAGGGGCCTCCGCACCGGCCTTCTCGCCCGCCTCAGCGACCCGCCGGGCCATCGCGTGGATGGTTCCCGTCGGGGAGTAGTAGATGACTGCGAGTGTCACGTCGGTCACTGGTCTCCTCGGGGCTTTCGGGCCTGTCGGCGGGGGCCACCGGAGCGCCGCCCCCTGATGTGAGAACGCTCCCAAGCAGGGCGGCCGCTTCGCCTCGGTGGTCATCACCTACATGTGCCGCCCACGGTGCTCAGGGACCGTCGCGGTCGACGTACATGTCGATCCCCCTGGCGCAGGAGGTCGGCGGACTCCGCGCGCCTGCGGGTGGCCAGGACGAAAAGCCCGTCGAGCAGGAGGTCCGCGGCCAGGCGCAGTCTCTCCGCGACGGGAGGGACCGAACGCGGCCGCGATCCCGGCGACGACGTCCGGACCGGCGAAGCGCCCGGCGTACGTGGCCACGCCGAACGCCTCGAGCAGGGCCTCGCGGGCGGCCTTCGGGTCCTTCCCGGCGACGACGTGCGCGGCGTCCCGCGGGAGGCCGACTGCTCCGGCGTCCCGGCGCTGGTCCAGGGCCCCGTGCGGGCGTGCAACGCCACCGCCAACGCGCCCTGCTCAGGGTCCAGGCCGGCGTCCTCCGTCGGTGACAGCAACTGCAGCGCCGTCGCCGGTGCTCCCGCGGCGCGCTCGGCGGCCGTCGCCTCCAGCAGGCACCGGGTGCGGCTGACCGGGTGGGCCCGGCCCCGCCGACCGCTCGAGCTCGTCGGCTACCACCTCGTCGGGGCCCGCGCCCGCGCAGACCCGTACCGGGTGCGGCCGGCCCCGCGTCGAGCCCCAGGGCGCACCTGGGGGCGGCGGCCTGGGGCGCCGGCAGATGCTCAAGGTGCTGCAGCAGCGGTCGGCAGAGCTGGTGCAGCCCGGCGGACAGCAGCTCCAACTCGAACTCCATGCCGTTGGCCTCGAGGACCCTCAGCCCGGGCTCCGCGGCCGTGGTGGCCTCGGCGACGAGCACCGCCTTGCCGATCCCGGCAGGCGCCGCACGACGAGGACGCCACCGCGACCAGTCCCCGCCGCCTGCAGCAGGTCCCCGACCACCCTCAGCTCCGCCGCCCGTCCGCGCAGCGTCATCGGGTAGCCCTGCCTCCCCTCCACACGGGACGTGCGCCGTCGGGGACCGAACAGGGTGACCGGCGCCGACAGCTGGGCGGGGTCAGACGAGCTCCTCCACGCTGCCGTGCGCGTCCAGCAGCCCGGGCAGACCACGCAGCTGCCGGCGGGAGACGATCCCGAGCTTGGCGAAGATGCCGCGCAGGTGGGCGTCGACCGTGCGTGGGCTGAGGAACAACTCCGCGGCGACCTCCTTGCTGGTCGCGCCGCCCGCCACGAGCCGCGCCACGTGCAGCTCCTGCGGTGTCAGGCCCGCCGGTCCCGCAGCGGCGCGGATCCGGGCCCGCCCTCCCGCCGCGGCCAGCTCCCGTGTCGCGCGCGCGGCGAAGGCGGCGGCGCCCATGGACGAGAACCCGTCCAGGGCCACCTGCAGCTGCCCGCGCGCCTCGCGCGCGCGGCCCTCGCGGCGCAGCCACTCCCCGTACAGCAGGTGCGTCCGCGCCCGTTGCGACGCGGTCCCCGTACGCCGGAGGCGCTCCAGCGCCTCGAGGTAGTGCTCCTCGGCCGGTGGGCCGCCGCTGAGCAGGGCCGCGTTGCGGGCGGCCATCCCCAGACCCCAGTCGCTCCCGGCGGCGTCCGCGGCAGCGCTCAGCCGTTCATGCACGGGTACGGCCTCCTCGGGCCGGCCCGAGCGGACTGCCGCCTCGATGAACTCGGGTCCGATCCAGACCCCGAAGCTCTGCTCATCGAGCTCGACGGCCCGCCGACAGGCCTCGCGGGCCTCGGCGTAGCGCCCCTGCGCGTTGAGCAGCACCGCGGGGGCGTACTCCATCGCGGTCAGCATGCGGCCCTCCTGCCGCGCGAGGGCGTCGGCGGTGCCGGCGCGCACGAGCTCGGCCGTGCGGAGTTCGTCGCCCCGCCATGCGGCGATCGTGACGGCCACGGACTGCAGCGGCGGCGCCTCCAGCTCCGCGGCGACTCGCATCGCCTCGTCGACGAGGACCTGCGCCCCGCAGAGATCCCCCTCGTGGACGTGGACGAGCGCGCGGTAGTTCAGCGCCACCGGCAGGGACGCCACCGCCCCCGAGCGCCGGACCCGTTGCAGTTGCTGCTCGGCGATGGCCCGGAAGGACTCCTCGTCCCACAGCTCCTGTGCCGCGCTGCACGCCATCCACAGGCACCCCGAGTGGAAGAGCTCGTCCGCGGCCGTGCGACAGGCGTCGACCCCGCTGCGCAACAGCGGCGCAGCGGCGGCGCGGCCCCGGGTGACCTGCGTGAGCAGACCCGCGAACAAGTCCTCTCCGGGACGCCGTGGGCCCGGGGAGGCAGGCAGCGCCCGCTCCGCCGCCGCGAGCCCCCGCATCAGGTCCGGGTCGGCGAACCGGCCGGCGAAGACGGCGGCGGCGAACGCCTCGAAGAGCACCTCCTTCGCTGCGACGGGTCCCACCGCGGTTGCCGAACGTCCCGCCTCGAGCAACATCCGCACCGCGCCGGAATCGCGGCGCTGGTCGAAGGCGGCGCGGGCCCGGAGCACCTCCACGAGCGCCCGCTGCCGCCCGTCCAGCGCCCCGCCCTCCGCGACCGCGAGCAGCCCCAGCGCAGCCTCCGGCGCCCCGGCCGCTCTCTTGGCGTCGGCGGCTGCCAGGAGCCGGTCGGACCGGCGGGCCGGATCGGGTGTCAGGACGGCGGCGCGTTCGAGGAAGGCACCCGTTGCGGCCAGACCGCCCCGGGCCTGGGCACGGTCCGCGGAGCGCTCCAGCTCCACGGCGACGGCCTCATCCGGTCCGTCGGCGGCCAGCGCCAGGTGCCAAGCCCGCCGGTCGGGATCGGTGACCGCGTCGGTGGCCTGCGCCAGCGCCCGGTGGGCCGCACGCCGCTGACCCAGGCCGGCGGCGTGGTACACCGCCGAGCGGACCAGCGGGTGGCGGAAGCGCACGCGCGTCCCCAGGGACAGCAGCCCGGTGGCCTCCACCGGCAGGCCGGCCTCTGGCCCCAACCCGCAAATCTCCGCCGCCCGCCACAGCAGCGCCGGGTCCCCGGTCGGCTCGGCGGCGGCCAGAGTGGTGAACGTTCGTGACGGCGCGGGCAGCAGGGCCAAGCGGTGCTGGAAGCTGTCCTCCAGCACGCTGGACACCGACTCGTCGCCCGGCAGCGCGTAGCCACCGGCCAGTTCGGCCGGGCCGAAGGTCCGGGGCAGCTCCACCAGGGCCAGCGGGTTGCCGCGCGCCTCGGCGATCACCCGGTCGCGCACCCGCGGGTCGAGCGGGGCTCGCATCTCCGCGGCCAGCAGCGCACGAGCCTCCCGCTCGGGTAGGCCAGCCAGGTCCAGCGACGGAAGACGGTCGAGGGCGCTCGGGGTCCCGGGGCCGCCGGCGCCGTCGCGCACCACCAGCAGCAGCGCCACGGCCAATCCGTCGAGGCGCCGCGCGGTGAAGGCCAGGGCCTTGGTGCTGGCCGGGTCCAGCCACTGCAGGTCGTCGACCACGCACACCACCGGCTGCCGCCGTGCTGCCGCACCCAGCAGCGCCAGCAGACCGGCGCCGATCAGCAGCGCGGCCTCCGGCGCGGTCGGCTGCCCGGCCAGCCCGAGGGCGCTGCGCAGCGCGTCGGCCTGCAGGGTGGGCAGCTCACCGAGGTGCTCCAGCAGCGGCGAGCACAGCTCGTGGAGGCCGGCGAAGGGCAGGTCGGCCTCGAACTGGGTGCCGGTGGCGCGAAGTACCCGCACCCCGCCGGCTGCCCCGACGGCCTCTGCGACGAGCGCCGACTTGCCGATCCCGGCTGCCCCGCTCACGACGAGCGCGCCGCCGCGGCCCTCACCGGCCGAACGCAGCAGGTGATGCACGACTGCCAGTTCCTGCTCCCGCCCGTACAGCGCCACGCTCCCCCCTCCGATCAGCCGGTCCGCGCCCCCTACAGCTCGGCCCGCCGGGCACCGGACATGACGCTGAGCACACGTTCTCCGCACGTGTCGCGTCGCGAGGTCACGCTACGCGGCCCGTACCTGCTCCAGGGGAGAAATTGCGAGGACGAGGACGCGACGTCCCCGCGACGACCAGCCGCGCGAGCGCCTCCCACGCCTCCGGGGTGTCGGCCTGCTCCGGCCCGTCGGAGTGCACGCGTGCCCCGCAGCCTCCGGGGTCTCACGCCGGCGTGGGGGCCCTACCGCTCCTACCGTCCGGCCGACTGCATACGGGCTCACCCTCGCCACCCCGGCACGGGGACCGGCACCGCCGCCGACACGAGGTCAACGGTGCTCGTCAGCGCGTGCCGGTGCCGGACGTCCGCTCAGGGGCAGGTGAGGACCCGGCGACCGCCGGCGTCGGTCTCCTCCTGCACCCCGAACCGCCTGAGGTCGCGCACGAACCGCGCACGATCGACCGCTTCGCCGGCGTACTCGACCAGGTATTGGGCGTAGACGTCGCGCGTCAAGCGTGGTTCGTCCCAGCTCTGCTCGGTCATCCAGACCCGCACGGACGGCGCGACCGGGGAAGTGTCCTGATCCGTGTGGGTTCTCGGCAGCTGAGTGCCGCAGGAAGGGCACACGAGAGGACCATCGATGTTCTCGATATCACGCATGCCTGCACGCTAGCCATGCGAGCACGGTCTCTCGTCCCCTGACGGGAGGATCCGTGGCTGGTACCACGGGTGGACTCGCGCACACGGGCTCCGACGGCCCCCACGGCGGTCAGCACGCCCGGCACCGCTGGCAGCGCCCGGCGGATGCGCGCCTCCGGGGGCCGCCGGGTGGGTGCGGTGGCTGGAGTGCCTGCTGGGGCGTCATGGCGGCGCCTTCCTCGACGGAGGTCATGAGGGACGACCGCCCCCTCCCGGCTGCCCTTCCGGCGGGAGGCCCTGCCATTCCACCCGGCGGCCGCTCGGGAGCGCCCAGGGTGGGAGTCCCGGGACCTGGCTCGGCCGCGGCACCCACGCGACGCTGCCGGTCGATGGCAGTACTGCGCCGGCCTCGGTACCCACCCCGGCCGGCAGCTGCCCGCGACAGGAGGCCCTATGAGTACCGGCACGACCGGTCGGCCCGGAGCGGCCCAACTGCTGGAGCCGCGCCCGGGCACTTCCGCCGTGGAGTTGCGCGGCGTCAGCCGGACCTACGGCAGCGGAGCCGCCGCGGTGCGCGCCGTCTACGACGTCAGCGTCGCGTTCCCCCGCGGCAGCTGGACGGCGGTCATGGGCCCCTCGGGTTCGGGCAAGTCGACCCTGCTGCATTGCGCGGCGGGCCTGGAGCGGGTGGATTCCGGCCAGGTGCTCCTGGGCGACACCGACATCACCACCGCGGACGACGACGCGCTCACCGACCTGCGCCGCGACCGCATCGGGTTCGTCTTCCAGAGCTTCAACCTTGTCGCCTCCCTCACCGCCGAGCAGAACGTGGCGCTGCCGCTGCAGCTGGCTGGACGCCGCCCCGCGGGCTCGCAGGTCCGCGACGTCCTGGCCGCCGTCGGGCTGGGTGATCGCGCCGGGCACCGCCCCCGCGAGCTGTCCGGCGGCCAGCAGCAGCGGGTTGCGATCGCGCGGGCGATGGTCACCCGGCCCGACGTGCTCTTCGCCGACGAGCCGACCGGCGCGCTGGACTCCCGGGCCGCGCGCACGGTGCTCGAGCTGCTGCGGGAGGTGGTGGACCGCGGCCAGAGCATCGTCATGGTCACCCACGACCCGGCCGCGGCCGCCCGCGCCGACGCCACGGTGTTCCTGCGCGACGGCCGCATCGCCGACCGGCTCGTCGGCGCCAGCGCCGCTGCCGTGGCCGACCGCCTCGTCTCCCTGGAGGGCTGAGGTGCTGCGGTTGAGCTGGGCGGGACTGGCCGAGCGCTGGACGCTCTTCGTGGGAGCGGCCCTGACGGTGTGCCTGGGCGTGGCCCTCGTGCAGTCGTCCCTGCTGCTGCTGATATCCGCCGCCACCCTCGACGCCCCGGCTGGGCTGTCGCCGGTGGAGCAGATGCGGTTCGACGCGGCGAACGTGGTGGCGGTGACGGTGATCGCCGTGACGCTGGCGCTGTCGGCGTTCCTGGCCGTCTTCATCATCAGCACGACGTTCGCCTTCGCCGTCGCCCAGCGCCGCCGCGATCTCGCGCTGCTGCGCCTGGTCGGCGGCGGCCGCCACCAGGTCCGGCGACTGCTGCTCGGCGAGGCCGTGCTCCTCGGCGGCGTCGGCGCCGTCACCGGGGTACCGGTGGGCCTGGCGGTGATGGCCTTCCAGTCCTGGTCGCTGGCCGCGCTGGACTTCGTGCCCGACGGCTTCACCGGCGAGTGGCGCACCTGGGCACTGGGTGTCTCGGCCGCGGTAGGGGTCGGCCTCGCCGTCGCGGGAGTGCTCGTGGCCGCGCGCCGCGCCGCACGGGTGCAGCCCTTGGAGGCTCTGCGCGACACCGGTGAGGCAGCGGAAGTGATGACACGCGGGCGCTGGGTGAGCGGCCTGCTCCTGACCGCCGGGGCCACGGCCCTGGTCGTCCTGGCCCCGCTCGGCGGTCCCGCCGGGGGCCAGGCGATGGCGATGTGCGTGTCGGTCCTGGCCGCCCTCGCCCTGACCGCGCTCGCGCCGCTCGTGGTTCCCGCCGCGGCGAAGCTGCTGCCGGTGCGCTCGTCCGGCGTGCTCGCTCGGCTGGTCCGGGCGAACCTCCGCGACGACGTGCGCCGCAGCGCCTCCACCGCGGCGCCGCTGGTCGTGCTGGTCGGCCTCGTCCTGGGCCAGTCCGGCGCGCTCACCTCCTTCGCCGTCGCCGGCCAGGCCGAGCAGCGCAGGACCACCGCAGCCGACCTGGTGCTGGAGACGACCGGGGCAGAAGGCTCTCGGGCGGTAGCCCTCGACGGGGTGGCGACCGCCTCCACCGAGGTCGACGTCCCCGTGGCCCTGACCACGGGCACCGGCGAGACGGCCTTCACCGAGATCACTCGCGGCCTGGTCGTCGACCCGGCCGGCTACGAGGCCGTGCATCGCGGCAGCGGCTCGCTGGCCGCGCTGGAGGGTCGCGCCGTGGCCGCGGGCCCCGGAGCGCTCGGCGTCTCGCCCGGGGACACCGTCGGGGTGCGGGTCGGGGACGTGGACCTGGGGCGGCTGCCCGTCGTCGCCGCGGTGCCCGCAGCGATGGGCGGCGGCGCGAGCCTGCTGCTGCCTGCCGGCCTGGTGCCCGAGCAGGTGCTGGACAGCGCACCCTCGCGCATCCTCATCGCCCTCGAGGACGGCGCCGATGCGCAGCGCGTGAGCGCGTCCCTGGCCGCCCTCGGCACGGTCAGCGCTCTGGAGGCCTGGCTGGAGCGCAGCGCCGAGCGCGGCAGCGAGACGAACACCGCCATCCTGCTCGTGGTCACGGGACTCGGCGGGCTCTACGCCGTGATCGGCGTCGTCAACGCCGTGGTCATCGCCGGGAGCGCGCGCCGCCGGGAGTTCGCCGTCGCGCGGGCCACCGGGCTGCGGCGGGCACAGGTGCTGCGGATGGCCCTCGCCGAGTCCTGGGTCGTCACCGCGATCGGTCTCCTGCTCGGCGTCCTGGCCGCCGCCGGGACCCTGGCCGCGGTGGCCGCCACCACCGCCACGGTCACCGGGACGGTGACCGTGGCCCTGCCGTGGGCACTGGTGGCCGCGGTCGGCGTCGGTGCGTTCGTCGTCACCGGCATCACGAGCGCGCTCACCGCCTGGTCGGCCACGCGTCCCGCGCCGGTCTCCCTCCTGGCCGCCCGCGAGTAGCCACGCGGCGCCGCGGTCACCGCCCCGCGGCGTCGACCTCGACGGTGAGCGTGGTGCGCGAACGGTAGACCAGGTCGCCGTACTCCTCCCGGTGGCGCCCGATCCATGCGGCCACGAAGGGGCACAGCGGCAGCACTTCCAGGCCCCGGCGGCGCACGTCGTCCAGGGCCTGGCGCACCAGGTCCGAGGCGGCGCCCTGGCCCTCGTAACCGGGCAGCACCTCCGTGTGCGTGAACACCTCGAGCTGCGCCGTCCGGATGTACTCCGCGACTGCGGCCAGCCCCCCGTCGGCCCGGCCCTCGTACCGGTGCTGCCTGCTGTCGTCGGTCATCTCGACCTGCCTGTGCCCTCCGCTCCTCGACGCTCCCGCGAGGTCTCAAGCGTGCAGGGCGGTCTGCCAAGGCCCCGGGGTGGCCCTGGCGTTCCTCCCTTTCACCGTCGGGGGTGCAGCCCTGGCGCTCACCGGAGGTCTAGCTCTACCTTCTCAGGCTGTGAGCAGCAGCCTCCTGGGAGAGTTCCTGAGGGCGCGACGCGCCGCCGTGCGCCCCGACGACATCGGGGTGTTCTCCTACGGGCGGCGCCGGGTCCCGGGCCTACGGCGCGAGGAGGTCGCCACCGCCGCGGGCGTCAGCGTGGACTACTACGTCCGGCTCGAGCAGGGCCGTGAGGGCCGACCGTCGGACCAGGTGCTCGACGCGGTCGCCACCGCGCTCCAGCTGGACCACGAGGCCCGCGCGCACCTGTACCGCCTGGCGCGCCCGGTGCCCCGGCAACGCTCCTCCGGCAGCGCCGCCGCCGAGCTGGTGGCCCCCGAGCTGGTGCAGCTGCTGGAGCGCTGGAGCGAGACCCCCGCGTTCGTGCTCGGCCGTGCCCTGGACCTCTTGGCCCGCAACGCTCTGGCGGACGCGCTGTTCAGCTCCTTCACCCGCAGCGACAACCTGCTGGAGATGGTCTTCCTCGACCCGGCGGCCACGGAGTTCTACCGCGACCCGCGCAGGGAGGAGGTGGCCGTGGCCCACCTGCGCCAGGCCGCCGGGACATGGCCGGGCGATCCCCGGATCGCCGCGCTGGTGGAGGACCTGGCCGCCCGCAGCCCCGGCTTCCGCGAGCTGTGGGCGCGTCACGACGTGCGCGGCAAGACCAGCACGGTCAAGCTCCTGCACCACGACCAGGTCGGCGATCTGGACCTGCACTACTCCTCGTTCACGGTCAACGGGGCGCCCGGCCAGCAGCTGGTGGTCTACCAGGCCGCTCCCGGCAGCCCCTCGGCTTCCGCGCTGGCGCTGCTGGGCTCCCTGCACGCCGAGCGCGCCGGCGCCACCGGCGACCGTCCCGGCTGAGCCCACCACCGAGACGGACGGTCAGACCCGGCCGTGGCGGACGGGCCGGCTCAGGCGTGCAGGGTGGGCACCACCACCACCTCGGCGAGGTTCGTGCCCGGCGGGAGGGTCGTGCTGTAGACCACCGCCCGCGCCACGTCCTCGGCCGTCAGGGGCTGGGCCGCGGCGCGCAGGGAGGCGAGCCGCTGGCGGGCCACCGGGTCCGTGATGCCCGCACCCAGGTCGGTGAGGGTCACCCCTGGCTCCACGTGCCGCACCCGGACCCCGCGCTCGCCGAGCTCGGCGCGCAGGGTACGGGAGAGCTGCGCGGTCGCCGCCGCGGCGGCCGAGTACACGCTGAACGCGGGGAACAGCCCGCGGGCGGCGACCGACCCCATCAGGACCAAGTCGGTGGCGCGCCCCCGCGCGGCGGCGGCCAGCAGGTCCTCGACGAAGACCCGCGCGGTGCCGAGTGCGCCGCCGACGTTCACGTCCACCACGGCCGCCCACTCCTGCGCACTCGATCGCTCGAAGGGGCCACCGAGCAGGACGCCGGCGTTGGCCACCACCAGGTCCACCGGGCCGCTACGAGTGTGGACCTCCTCCCTGGCGCGCTCGAGCTGGGCCTGGTCGGTCACGTCGGCGACCAGGCCGAGCGTGAGGGCTCCGGGGGCGACCGGGTGGTCGGCCGCAGCGTGCACCTCCTCGCGGCGGTCCAGGAAGGCCACCGAGGCGCCGGCGTCCAACAGGCCGCGGCCGATTGCCCGTCCGATGCCCGCGGCCGCGCCGGTGACGACGGCGCGGCGGCCGAGCAGCGGCCACGTCGAGGGCTGCGCGGTCACGGCGCCGCCGCCCTCAGGTCATCCAGCGGCTCCACCAGCTCCGGCTCACCGCGCCGACCCTGCTGCCCGTCCTGCCCGCTGTTCGGCCGGATGCCCTCGCGGTCCCGCTCGCCCGGGACGCGCGGCTCCTCGTCCGGCGGCTCCTCGTCCCGAGGATCCCGTCCCGGCGTCCCGGTCCGGTGAGCCGACTGCAGCAGCGCCGCTCGCAGCGGCTCGGTCTCGAGCGGCCCGCCGTAGAGCTGCCCGTTGACGAAGAAGACCGGCGGGCCCTCCAGGCCCATCGCCTCCGCGTCGCGCTCGTCTTCCCGCACCCGGTCCTCGTAACGACCGCGGCGCAGGTCGTCGTCGAGACGAGCCAGGTTGAGCCCGGCCTGCACCGCGCACTCGCGCACCGTGCGGACGTCCACGCGGCCCCGCCGAGCCGCCATCGCGTCGTGCATCGGCCAGAACCGGCGCTGGGCCGCAGCGGCCTCACTGGCCTGGGCCGCCTCGTGGGCTCCGGGCTGCGCCGTCGGCAGGTGGCGGAAGGCGAAGACGAGGTCCTCGCCCAGCTGCTCGTGCAGCTCGTCGACGACCTCCACCGCACGCCCCGCCGTGGTGAAGGTGAAGGAGGCGTACACCACCAGCTCCAGCGGTGCACCCACTGACCCGCGCACGTGGTCCCGCCCGGGCGTGACGGCCCGCACGAGCCGCTGACCGTCCCTCCCGCGCGTCCGGTCGACGACCCTGACGACGGCGAAGGCCGCCAGGGCCAGCACCGCCGCGAGCATCGAGGCGGTCAGCACGCCAATACGGGCACGGGACTGCTGCGTGGGGTCGGCCAAGGCCAGGTCGACGATGAACAGGGAGATCGTGAAGCCGACGCCGGAGAGCAGGCCGGCGGTGACCAGGTGCCGCCCGAACAGGCCCGGCGGCAGGTGGCCCAGGCCGGTCCGCACCGCCACGGCGGCGGACCCGGCGATGCCCACCGTCTTGCCCAGCACGAGCCCAGCGACGACCGCCCACGTCAAGGCGGAACTGAACGCGTCGGTCAGCGCGGGCACGTCGACCCGCACCCCCGCATTGGCCAGGGCGAAGACCGGGACGACGAGGAAGGAGACCCAGGGCCGCATGAGCCGCTGGAGCCGCTCGTTCACCGACACGGCGCGGGTCAGGCTCAGCACCGCGGTGCGGGCGCGCTCCGGCGTGGGCGACTGGCCGTAGGCGCGGGCCCGGCGCTCTGCTTCCTCCACCTCCGCCACGCTCGGCGGGTGGACCGGCATGAGGAGGCCGATGAGGACACCGGCCACGGTGGCGTGCACCCCCGAGGCCAGCACGCCGCCCCAGACGAGCACGGCCGCGAGCAGGTAGACCGGGCCCCTCCACACGCGCAGCCGCCGGAGCGCGGCGATGGCGACGAGGCCCGCGGTGGCCGTGAGCGCAGGCGCGAGGCGGATCTGGTCGGTGTAGACGACCGCGATGACCCCCAGCGCCCCGACGTCGTCGATGATCGCGAGCGTCAGGACGAAGACCCTCAGGTTGACCGGCGCGGCCCGTCCCGCCAGGGCGATCAGGCCGAGCACGAAGGCGGTGTCGGTGGAGATGACCACGCCCCACGCCCCGGTGACTGCGGAGGACTCGGAGGCGGCCGTGGTGATCGCCCAGAAGACGACGGCGGGCACCAGCAGGCCCAGCACCGCGGCGACGGCCGGCACGCGCACCCGCTGGTGGTCGCGCAGCTCGCCCAGGACGAGTTCCCGCTTGACCTCCAGGCTCACCAGGAAGAAGAACAGGGCCATCAGCGCGTCGTTGACCCAGTGCCTCAGGTCGAGCTCCAGGGCGTCCCCCCCGACTGCGAGGCTCACCGGGGTGTGCCAGAACGACTCGTAGCCGTCTCCGGGCAGGTTCGCCCACACCAGCGCCACCACCGTCGCGGCGAGCAGCATCGCCGCGGCGCCGGTGTCCGAGCCGCTGAGCCGCCGGACTCCGGCCGCCAGCGCCGTCTGCGTCGCGGCCGTCACGCCAGCGCCCCGTCCTTGCGGGTGGGCAGGTACCGGTCCTGCAGCGTGGGCAGCACGACCACGTCGGCGACGTTGACGTGGGCCGGCATCGCGGCGCCGAAGACGACCGCGCTGGCGACGTCGGCGGCGTCGATCGGCGGCACCCGTGTCTTGAGCTCCTCCCAGGCGCGCGCGGTCACCTCGTCGCTGATGTCGCTGCCGAGCTCGCTGTCGGTCAGGCCCGGCTGGACGGTGCGCACCCGCACCCCCCGCGGGGCGTACTCCGCGCGCAGCGTCCTGGCGAGCTGCGCCACGGCCGCCTCCACCGCCGAGAACACCGCGTAGCCGGGGAAGGTGATGTCGCCGGCGATGGCGCCGACGAGGACGAGATCGGCGCTGCCCCCGGCCGCGGCAGCGGCGAACAGGTCACGGCTGAAGGTCTGGGCGGTGTGCAGCAGCCCGCGCAGGTTGACGTCGATCATCGCGCCCCACTCGGCCGGGACGCCGTCCTCGAACGGCGAGCCGGTCATGACGCCGGCGCCCACCACCACCAGATCCACGCCGCCGAAGCAGCCGTGGACGACGTCGAGGGCGTCGGCCAGCTGGAGCGGGTCGGCGACGTCGGTGGGCACGGCCACGACGCGCTGTGGTGCACCGACCTGCTGGGCGGTCGCGGCCAGCCGGGCGGCGCGCCGGCCGAGCAGGGCGACGTGCGCTCCGGCGTCCAGGAGCGCTCGCGCCGTGGCCGCGCCGATGCCACTGCTGGCACCGGTCACCACGGCAACGCGCCCGGAGAGGGCGGGGGTCTGGTCGATCGTGGCCACGTCCAGGACGCTAGGGGTGGTGCCGCAGGCCGTGCCTGGGTGTGCTGCACCCAGGAACGGGGCGGTCACCGTCCCAGCCGGCGACGGCGCGCGCTCCGGTGGTGGTCCGCGCTCACGCCGCGGGCCATCGCCAGGAGCCACGGCAGCGGGAAGGCCGGGACTTCCACGATCCGCCGCCGGGCGCGGGCGAACGTCTCGACCACCACCGCCTCGACCTCCACCGGCGGCACGCGGCGTTGGGCGTAGCGGGTCACGGCCGGCCCGTGCTGGGCGCGCAGCGCGTCCAGGCTCCAGGGCGCGCGCTCGTGGGGTGGTGAGGTGGAGGCGCAGGTGGCTGACACGGTGGTGCTCCTCGGGGCGCGGACGGTCGCGAGATCGGGGGGGCTGGACGCCGGTGCGGCGGGGCGCTGGTCGCACCCATGCTGGCGCGCTTTCCCCTCGCGAGGCAGGCACTCTGGGTCCTAGGTGTCGTGCCCAGGCAGGTTGTTCACGCGGCGAGTCGGCTGACCGGCGGGTGGCCTCCGAGGGGCGGAGCGCGCTCCGCGCACGTCCGTGGCTGCGGGCAGCGTTGTAGTGCTCCAGCCAGCTGTCCAGGGTGACGGTGCGCTGGTCGTTGCTGGTCCAGCCGGTGGCGTCTGCCCATTCGGTCGGCAGGGTGCGGTCACCACTCGGCCTTGCCGTTGCTCCACGGCCGTCCGGGTTGGATGAACCCGCGGCCGATGCCGAGATCCGTGCAGACGGCGATCCGAGCGCGCCGTGGCGGTAGCTCATCGCGTTGTCAATCAGCACCGGACGACGGTGACGCAACGGCGGCGAACCAGGTCACCGCGCGATTCGGGAAGCCGTCGCAGGCGTGCACCCGCTCGTCGGGCGGGACCTCGACATGTGGGCACCGCCCTGTGCCGGGTGGTCGACGGTGGCCGCTCGGTCGTGCACCCGCCAATCCCCGCCGTCAGCTTGCGGGCAGACAGGGTCGTGTCGGCATCAGCGTGGGCCGCAGAGACCTCCGGTTGGGACGGCGACGTCCTGCACCGCCACTCCTCCCGGAGGCCTCCCTCGTGCCCAAGCCGCCGCGCCGCCTGTCGACAACGTCTCTGGTCGTGACACCTAGGACCGTCAGGGCCTGGCTCGCCAGCGCAGGCGGCGCCAGGCTGGGCGCCGGCGCGCGACCCCCGCTCGCCGGGACGGAGTCACCAGTGGCAGGGCACGAACAGGTTGAGACCGGCGCGGCGACACCGGCGCGGGCGGTGAGGTTCCGCCAGTACGGCGGACCCGAGGTTCTCGAGGTCGTGGAGATCGAGCGCCCCCGGCCGGGTGCCGGGCAGGTCCTGGTGCAGGTGGTGGCCGCCGCGCTCAACCCCGGGGAGATCGGCATCCGCGAGGGCGTTTTCGCGCAGGTCTGGCCGGCGACCTTCCCCGAGGGGCAGGGCAACGACTTCGCTGGCCACGTAGCCGAGCTCGGCCCGGGGGTGAGGGGCTTCACCGTGGGGCAGGAGGTACTCGGGTTCGCCCCACGGGCCGCGCAGGCCACGTTCGTGGTGGTCGGCACGGGTGCCCTGGCGCCCAAGCCGCCCGAGCTGGCTTGGGAGGCGGCCGCGTCCATCGCCGGCGCCGGAGCGACGGCGTGGGCGGCGGTGGAGGCGGTCTCGCCCCGGGCCGGCGAGACGGTCGTGGTCTCCGGGGCGGCCGGAGGCGTCGGGGTATTCGCCATCCAGCTGGCCCTACTCCGAGGGGCGCGCGTCCTTGGCACCGCGAGCGACGCCAACGCCGACTTCCTGCGCTCCCTGAGCGTGGTCCCGGTCCGATACGGAGCGGGGCTGACCGAGCGGCTGCGGGACCTGGCCCCCTCGGGCGTGGACGCGTGGGTGGACACCTTCGGCGCGGGGAACGTCGATGTCGCGATCGGCCTGGGAGTCAGCCCGGCGCGGATCAACACCACCGCGGACGGGGCGGCGGTGCGCCGGTACGGCGTGCGCTCGGACGCGCAGGAGGAGGCGGACGACCCCGCGGTGTGGGCAGAGCTGGCGCAGATGGTCGCCGACGGCCGCATCAGCGTCCCCATCGCAGGCGTCTACCCGCTGGAGCGCGTGCAGGAGGCCTACCGCGACGTCGCCGCGCGCCACACCCGCGGCAAGCGGGTGCTCCGCCTCACCGGCACCTAGGCGCCTACGGAACTGATGACGTGATCAGTGCATCGGGCCCTGACGCGACCAGATCTGCTTGAGCAGCATTTTGACCACCGTTGGCCCCGATTTGCTGGAGTCCGCACTGGTAGCTCATGCCGCCTGGACTGCGGAAACGGACGTCGTGGGACGCAGATGGACACGCTGCCGACGGCTGGGGGTCAAGGGCTGCAGGCTTCGGATCATGTCAGGCCGACAATGTGCAAGGTGCAGCCCAGGAACCGTTACCGAGATGCCCGAGAGGGCCTCCGAGCGAGGAACTCCGGACGGGCGGGCAGCGCTGGTCGAGGCGCTGCGGGCCTGGGCGGATGCACGGTCGGTCGTGGAGGGCCCCAGCCCCGCGTACGCGCCCGGGCCGTCGACCTCGTCTGCTGCCGGAGTGGCCGGGGGACGACGTAGAACTCGTGCGATCCGGCCGTGATCCGCTCCTGGACGGCCCGGCTCAGCGTGCCGCCACGCTGAGCCGGGCCACCTCGTCGAAAGCGAGCCCAGTGATAAGGCAACCGGAAGGCACGAACACTGCCCGACAGGCTTCTGACCAGGAAAGACATCACTCAGAGGACCAAGCCTTCCAAGCTGGCCATGCCGGTTCGATCCCGGTCACCCGCTCCACGCTGGCTGATTGCAAGTCTCAGGCGCTCGTGAGGACGACGAGCTGCTGGATCGCCCGCGTCATGGCGACGTAGCGGTCGACCGCTCCCCCGACGCCGGTGCCGAACCGCTCCGGGTCGACGAGCACCACGAGGTCGAACTCCAGCCCCTTCGCCAGCGACGGGTTCAGCGAGCGCACCCGCGGCGTCTCCGGGAACGCCGGGTCGCCGATCACGCAGGCGATCCCCTCCGCGTGCGCGCCCAGCCACTCGTCGACGATCCGGGGCAGCGACGACAAGGACCCGTGCACGACCGGGACCCCGGTGCTGCGCACCGACGTCGGCACGTTGGCGTCCGGCAGCACCGCCCGGATCACCGGCTCGGCATCCGCCATGACCTCCGCCGGCGTCCGGTAGTTCACGGTCAGCGACATCCGGCGCACCTCCGCCAGCCCGACCCGCCGCAGCCGCTCCTCCCACGACTCGGGGAACCCGCGCCGCGCCTGCGCCCGGTCCCCCACGACCGTGAAGCTCCGGGACGGGCAGCGGCGCAGCAGCATCGACCACTCCGCGTCGGTCAGCTCCTGGGCCTCGTCGACGACGATGTGCGCGAACGTGCCGGCCAGCGGGTCGGTGGCCGCCGCGGGCAGCGCGGCCTGGTCGACCAGCGCGTCGCGCAGGTCACCGTGCCGCAGGCTCGTCATCAGCAGCAGCTCCGAGTCGTCGGCCGCGATCACCTCGTCGATCACCGCCGACATGCGCTCCCGCTCCGACGCCACGACGGCGGCCTCCCGCCGCGCCCGCCGGGCCGCCCCCGGGTCGCCCAGCCGGAGCCGCGCCGCGTCGAGCAGCGGCAGGTCGGCTCCCGTCCACGCGCGCGGGTCCGGGCGCTGCAGCCGGCGCACCTCCTCGGCGCTCAACCACGGGGCGCACCGCCGCAGGTAGGCCGGCACCGACCACAGGTCACCGACGAGGTCGGCCGGGTCGAGCATCGGCCAGGCCCGGGCGAACACCGCCCGCAGCGCCCGGTCCTCCGCCAGCGCGGCCCGGACCAGCGAGGGGTCGACGTCGGCGTCGTGGGCGTCCACCACGATCTCGAGCAGCGCCGCCCACACCTGCTCGCGCGCCTCGTTGTGCGGGGTGCCGGGCTCGGGCGCCTCGAACGCCTCGGCCCAGTCCTCCGCGGTCAGCCGGACGTCGTCCCACGGCGTCGTCACCGTCGTCCCCCGGGCCGGCGGCTCCTCGTAGAACCGGACGGCCGCCTCGATCGCCGCGACCATCTCCACGGACGACTTCAGCCGGGCCACCTCCGGATCGTCCTCGGCCACCGCGGCCGCCCCCTCGGGCACCAGGTCGCGCAGGGTGCAGGTGCGCACGCCCTCCTCCCCCAGGCCGGGCAGGACGTCGGCGACGTAGGCGAGGTACGGCTCGTGCGGGCCCACGAACAGCACGCTGCCGCCGTGGTGCCCGACGCGCGGGTCGGCGTAGAGGAGGTAGGCGGCGCGGTGCAGGGCGACGACGGTCTTGCCGGTGCCCGGCCCGCCGTCGACGACGAGGCCGCCGCGGGAGCCGGCGCGGATGATCGCGTCCTGGTCGGCCTGGATGGTGGCGAGCACGTCGCGCATGCGGTCCGACCGGGTGGCACCGAGGCTGGCGAGGAAGGCGGACTGGTCGTCGAGCGCGGCGTGCCCCTCGAGCCCCTCGGGGGTGAACACCTCGTCCCAGTAGTCGGTGATCCGGCCGCGGGTCCAGCGGTAGCGGCGGCGGCTGGCCAGGCCCATCGGGTCGGCGTGGGTGGCGGCGAAGAACGGCTCCGCCGCCGGCGACCGCCAGTCGACGAGCAGCCGGCGGCCGGCGCCGTCGGTGAGCCCGAGGCGCCCGACGTACACCGGCTCGCCGCCGTCGGCGGGCACCACGCGCCCCAGGCAGAGGTCCAGCCCGAACCGGCGCAGGGTGCGCAGGCGGGCGGCGAGCCGGTGCACCTCCAGGTCGCGTTCCAGCGCCGCCTGGCCGGCGCCGCCGGGGGCCGCGCGCTCGGCGGCCAGCCGCTGGGAGAGCTCGGCGATCGATCGTTCGAGGCTCTCGGCGACGGCCGCGAAGTGCCGCTCGTCGGCGGCGATCAGCGCCGGATCGGCCTTGGCGGCCAGGCGCTCGGGGAGGTCGAAGGGACGGGTGGTCACGGGCACGGCAGCAGCTCCGATCCGGGGCTGCCGCCGGGTGCGATCGCACCCGGTCAGCGGCCTCGGCGGGCGAGTGTGCGGCCCTCCCGGGGTCTTGCCGCAAGCCCCGGGGTGCGCTATACGTTCGAGTGGGACGAGGGCTCGACCTCCGGGGCCGCCCCGGACGGCGCCGGCACCGTCACGTCGTCGACGAAGCAGTACGCCCAGCTCTCCCCCGGCTCGGCCGAGGCGGCCAGCGGGTGCTCCTCCCCCGTCGCATGCGCCCGCGCGTGCCGGCCCGGCGAGGAGTCGCAGCACCCGACGTACCCGCAGCTCAGGCAGGTGCGCAGGTGCACCCACTCGGTGCCCTCCCGCAGGCACCCCACGCAGCCGGAGGCCTGCGGCAGCACCGGCCGGGACGCCGCGCCGTGGTCGCAGCCGCTGCCCTCCGGCCACGCGTAGCGGACCACCCGGGCCGTGTCGACGACGGTCCGGCCCCGCCCCGGGTGCCCGTCGGGGTGACCCAGCTCGGCCAGCACCGAGCGCAGCAGCGCCTGGGCGGAGAGCCGGTCCCGGTCGAGGATGTGGTCGGCGCCGGCGTCGGCCAGCTCGGCGACGTCGACCGCACCCAGCGGGCGCGTCATGATCGGCGCGGTGGTGGCCGCGCGGGCCGCAGCGACCACCCGCACCGCCTGCTCGGGGTCGTCCTCGGCGACGACGGCGAGGCGCGCCGCGGGGACCCCGGCCACCCGCAGCACCTCCCCCTTCGTCGGGTCGCCGCGCACCACGGTGTGCCCGGCGGCCTCCGCCTCGGCCGCCCCGTCGGGGTTGAGCGTCGTCATCACCACGCCCACCTCCCGGTCGCGCAGCGTGGCCGCGAGCTCCAGCGCCGTGGGGCCCCACCCGATGATCGCCACGTGGTCCCGCGGGCCGTCGTCGTCGGGCGCCGCCTCCTCCGTTGAGGCGGGCGCGGCGCTGCGGGGACGGTCCAGCCGCGCCGCCGCCGCGGCCAGCTGCGGGGTGACCAGCATGAGCAGCACCGTCGCGGCGACGGCGACCTGCGCGCCGTCGTCGGCCAGCCCGAGCGGCGCCAGCCCTGCAGCCGTGCCCACGGTGAGCAGCACGAAGGAGAACTCCCCGACCTGCGCCAGCAGCAGCCCGGTCGCGCCCGCGGTGCGCAGCCGGATACCGACGGCGGTGGCGGCGACGGTGGTGGTCAGCGTCTTCAGCACCAGCGCCCCCGCGGCCACCCCCAGCACGAGGGACAGGTTGGCGAGCATGAAGCGCAGGTCGAGCAGCATGCCCACCGAGACGAAGAAGACCGCGCTGAACACGATCTGCAGCGGCAGCACCTCCGCGAGGGCCTGCGTGCTGGCCCGGCTCTCGCTCACCACCAGCCCGGCCAGGAACGCCCCGAGCGACACGCTCACCCCGGCCAGCGCGGTCAGGTAGGCGGTGCCGAAGCAGATGGCGACGATCGCGAGGAGGAACACCTCCGGCGAGCAGGTGCGGGCCACCACGTCCAGCAGCGCGGGCATCACCCGGCGGGCCAGCACCAGCACCGCGACGATGACCCCGACCGCGGTGAGCACCGCCCACACCAGCGAGCCGCCCGCGGAGCCGCCGCCGTCCGCGGTCGGGCCGAGCAGCGGCACGACCAGCACCATGGCCACGACCGCGAGGTCCTGGGCGATGAGCACCGCCAGCGCCAGGCGGCCGCGGACGGCGGAGCTCTCCCGCCGCTCCCCCAGCAGCTTGAGCACGATGGCCGTGGACGACAGCGCCAGCAGGAACCCGGTGAACAGTCCGTCGCGCCATCCGCCGCCCAGCGCCAGGGTCAAGCCCAGCCCGGCTCCGGTGGCGAGCACCAGCTGCAGCCCGCCGGCGACGGCGATCCACGTCCAGACCCGGGCCAGGCGCTCCAGCGAGAACTCGATCCCGATGGTGAACAGCAGCAGGATGACGCCGATGTCCGCGGCGGCCTCCACGGCCTCGCTGCTGTCCACCACGCCCAGCTGGGCCGGGCCGATCAGCACGCCCGCCACCAGGAACCCGACGATCGGGACGACGCGGGCCCGGGCCGACAGGTACCCGATCACCGCGGCGGCGACCACCAGCGCCGCGGTCGGACCCAGGTAGCCCGGCACCTCGCCGGCCGCGATGACGAGGTCTGTCTCGGGCGCCATGCCCGACATCATGCGCGCCGCCGCGGCATCTTCCCAGGCCGGCCGGTCGGCGGGAATCCGTGGTCGGCGGCGGCGTTGCACAGCGGCGGACAGCACGCAGCCGGCGGAGGGAGTCGCCCGTGACGTCACCTGCCGCCGCGGCGACCGGCCTGCGCATGGGCACGGCCCAGGGGCGCTGGGTCCTGCTCGCGACCGTCCTCGGCTCGGGCGTGGCGATGCTGGACGCCACGGTCGTCAACGTGGCCCTCGAGCGGATCGGCGCCGACCTGGGCGCGGACTTCGCCGGGCTGCAGTGGACGGTCAACGCCTACACGCTCACCCTCGCCGCGCTGATCCTGCTGGGCGGATCGCTCAGCGACCGGTACGGGCGGCGCCGAATCTTCGTCGTCGGCGTCTGCTGGTTCGCCCTCGCCTCGCTGCTGTGCGGCCTGGCCCCGGACGTCGGCACGCTCGTCGCCGCCCGCGCCCTGCAAGGAGTCGGCGGGGCTTTGCTGACGCCGGGCAGCCTGGCGATCATCTCGGCGTCGTTCTCGGGGCCCGACCGCGCCGCCGCCGTCGGCGCCTGGTCGGGGTTCTCCGGGATCGCCGCGGCGGTCGGGCCGTTCGTCGGCGGCTGGCTGGTCGAGTGGAGCTGGCGGGCCGTCTTCCTCGTCAACCTGCCGGTGGCGGCCGTGGTCATCGCCGTCGTCCTTCGGCACGTCCCCGAGTCCCGCGACCCGGCAGCCGCCCCGCGGCTGGACTGGGGCGGGACGGCGCTGGTCGTCACGGGGCTCGGCGCCCTGACCTACGCCCTCACCGCCGCCGGGGACGCGGGGGCGAGCGCGGGCACCTGGCTGTGGGCCGCGGTCGGGGCCCTCGCCCTGGCGGCGTTCGTCGGGGTCGAGCGCCGGTCACGGCACCCGCTGGTCCCCCCGGCGCTCTTCGCCGACCGGCAGTTCACGGCCGCCAACGCCGTGACCTTCTTCGTCTACGCCGCGCTCGGTGCGCTCTTTGTGCTGCTCGTCCTGCAGCTGCAGGTGGTCTCCGGTTTCAGCCCGCTGCTGGCCGGCACCGCGCTGCTGCCCGTCACCGTCCTCATGCTGCTGTTCTCCGCCCGCGTCGGGGCGCTGGCCCAGCGGATCGGGCCGCGCGCCCTGCTCACCGGCGGACCGGCCGTGGCGGCGGCCGGAGTCCTGCTGATGCTGCGGATCGGTCCGGACGCCTCCTACCTGCGCGACGTGCTCCCGGCCGTGGCGCTCTTCGGCGCGGGCCTCACGCTGCTGGTGGCCCCGCTGACCGCCACCGTGCTCGCCTCCGCCGCCGACCGCCACGCCGGCGTGGCGTCGGGGGTCAACAACGCGGTGGCCCGCGCCGCCGGCCTGCTCGCCGTCGCGATCGTCCCCGTCGCCGCCGGGCTCGGCGGCGCCGACTACGCCGATCCGCTCGTGTTCGCCGACGGCTTCCGCACCGCGATGCTCATCCTGGCCGGGCTGCTGGCCGCCGGCGCCCTGCTGGCCGCCGCGTACGTCCGCCGTCCGCTCGGCGACTCCCGGTCCCCGGCGTCGTCAGGCTGACGGCCGACGTGGGCGATGAGTCCGGACGTCGGCGTCGGCGACCGTGACCGGCTGTGCGGTGGAGAGGAGAGCGATGACCGACGGCGCTCTGCTCAACGGGCGCGGGTTGGTCGGGCCCTGCCCCGCCGCTGACGGGAGTCGGCACCTCGACGACTCCGCCCCGCGAGCCGTACGGGACGGAGTCGTCGGATCCGCGCCGGATCAGCGCGGCCGGCGCGCGGCCTGCCGCACCGCCCAGCCGCCGGCCGCATCGGCGGCCCGGCGCCACAACGGCGCCCGCTGCTGCTCCAGGCGGGCCAGCCTGATCTCCAGCTCGACGACCCGGGTCGCGTCCGGACCGACGACCCGGGGGCGCGCGGCCAGCGTGGTCAGCCCCTCGACGAGCCCGGTGACCAGCTGGTTGACGTCCTCCGGCCCCAGCCGGGCCGTCCCGACGCAGGTCTCCCCGCGCCAGAGGCTCAGTTTGACCAGGCCGTTCTCGGTGTGCGTCGAGACCCGGACCGCCCGGCCCTCACCGCGCGCATCCCACGCCCATCGCCCGTTCACGGGTGGCACCGCCGTCATCGCCCCAGGGTGGGCACCGGGCAGGACCGGGTCAATCGGACGCTGAACGTGTCGGACTCGTCGGTCGCCCGCTCTCTCGCCGCGACCGTCAACGCGTGGCCCTCGCGGCGAGCTCGTGCGACGGTCGGCACGTGGACCTCGACTGGTGGGCGTTCGTGGGCGTGGCCCTGCTGGCCTACGTCATTCCCGGCCCGGACATGGCCGTCGTGCTGCGAGCGGCCACCCGAGGCTTCCGGCCCGGCGCGGCCGCCGCCCTGGGGGCGCAACTCGGCCTGTGCGTGCACCTGATCCTGGCCGTGGCCGGGCTGTCGGTCGTCCTGGCTCGGCATCCGGACCTGCTGACCACGCTCCGCATCGCCGGCGGGATCTACCTGCTCTACCTGGGCGGCCGGCTGATCCTGCCGACTCTTCGCCGAACGCCCGCGGCTGACCACCCGCGCCAGGCCGACGTCTCCGCCCGGTCGGCGTTCGCCCAGGCGCTGTTCACGAACCTGCTCAACCCCAAGGCGGTGCTCTTCTTCGCCGCCGTCCTCCCGCAGTTCCTGGTGCCCGCCGCGGCCCCCGTGTGGTTGCAGGTGGTGGCCCTCGGCGCCCTGGACGTCGCGCTCGGCTTCCTCGCGTGGGCGGCGGTGATCGCGCTGGGCGTCCGGCTGTCGTCGTTGCTGCGTCGCGACCGGGTACGGCGGTGGTGGGACCGCACGACCGGCGCGCTTCTCGGGGGTGTGGGCGCAGGCCTGGTGGCCACCCGCTGACCCCGACCTCCCCGACCGGCGATGGCCAGTGCGGTTCACACGCTCCCGGCGGCTACAGCTTCGTCGGCAGCCCGAGCGCGGCGAACAGCTCGCAGTCGAGGTTCAGGAAGCTGGAGATGTGGGCGATCCGGCCGTCCTCGATCTCCAGCACGTGCAGGCCCCACGGCACGTGCCCACCGCCCTCGGCCGGGCGGTACTGGGCGAAGGCCGGCGTGGCGTTCGCCGAGGTCTCGATCAGCCGGGAGCCCTTGCACCCCGCCCCGGGCCCCAGCATCCAGGTGCCGATGTCGTCGCGCCCGCGCAGCCACATCTCGAACGGCGGCATGTGCTGGGTGGCGTCCTCGTGCAGCAGCTGCACGAACGCGTCGATGTCGTAGCGCTCGAAGGCGTCGAGGTAGCGGGCCAGCAGCGCGCGGTCCTCGTCGTCGAGGGTGCGCGGCGCGGGGCGCCCACCCACGTCGGCGAGCGTCGCCCGGGCGCGCTGCAGCGCGCTGTTCACCGAGGCCACGGTGGTGTCGAGCAGCTCGGCCACCTCGTCGGCCTTCCAGCGCAGCACCTCGCGCAGGATCAGCACCGCCCGCTGCCTGGGCGGCAGGTGCTGCAGGGCGGCGACGAAGGCCAGCCGCACCGACTCGCGGGCCACGGCCTGCTCGGCCGGGTCGCCGTCCTCGGGGAGCACCTGGCGGTCGAGCACCGGCTCGATCCACGCCGACGCCGGCTTGCGGCCGGCCAGCGACGCCGGGACCGGCGGATAGGGCGACCCCGCGAGGTCCATCGGCAGGGCACGGCGCGACCGGCCGTTGAGCGCGTCGAGGCAGACGTTCGTCGCAATCCGGTACAGCCACGAGCGGACCGCCGAGCGGCCCTCGAAGTCCCCGAGCCCGCGCCAGGCGCGGACCATCGTCTCCTGCACCGCGTCCTCGGCGTCGAACACCGAGCCGAGCATCCGGTAGCAGTAACCGGTGAGCTCACGGCGGTGCTCGAGCAGCCTCGGGTCGAGCTGGTCGGCGGGGCCGATGACGGCACTGGTCACAGGAGGTCACTCCTCGCGGGGTCGATGTGTACGTCAGCACACCACAGGCCCCCGACAGAACGGGAGCCCCGGCGCGACGAGCGCTCCGGGGCTCCCGACCGCTCCCACCCGGGTCGGGCGGTCGGTGTCAGGGCGTCACGGGATCAGCGGCTCACCGTCGCGGACGAGCTGCCAGTTCTCGACGAAGAACTCCGCCGGGTCGATCACGCCCTCCTGCTGGGCGCGCTCGATGAGCAGCTGCCGGATCTCCAGCTGCTCGTTGTAGACCACCGGCGCGGTGCTGATCGCGGGGAAGTTGCCGCCCCCGCTGCGGCGGTAGTTGTTGACCGCCACGACGAACCGGTCGTCGTCGCCCACCGGCGCCCCTTCGTAGGAGAGCCCGACGATGCGGGAGCCGGCCGGCTGGGACACGTCGATGTCGTAGTCGACGCCGGAGAGGACGTCGTAGTTGTAGTCGGGGATCCCGTTCGGGAAGCCGTCCACGACCGCGTTGGTGATCGTCTCCGGGTCGACGTCCCCGGTGGCCGGCACCTGCTCGAAGTACCGGGCGGAGAACTCCAGGTACTCCTTCAGCTGGGCCCCGGTGAGCTCCACGGCCTCGAGCGTGTTGTCGTAGATGTAGAGCCCGGCGATGTCGCGGACGGTGACGTCACCGGCCGGGAACACGGCTTCCCGGCTGAACGGCGCCGCGATCGACAGCACCGGCAGGTCGGCCCGGTCGGTGCCCTCCAGGGCGGCGGCCACGGTGTCGGTCTGCACGTCCTGGATGAAGTCCAGGATCGCGGTGTCCTCGTACCGGCTGGTCGCCGCGGAGAGCTCTTCCGCCGAGGTGGCCACCACCTGGTTGACGTACTCCACCGTCTTCTGGTGCGCCTCCGCCGTGGCGGCCAGCACCTCGGGCGACTCCTCGACCCCCGCGGTGCTCAGCGCCTGTGCGGACGCGCCCACGACGTCCCACTTCCCGCGGACCTGCTGCAGCTCGATGTCGACCTGCGAGACGGTGGCGCCCCAGCGGTAGGGCTGGGTGAGCAGCACGTCCTCGCCGGTGACCTCGTTCGTCACGACCTGGGAGGGGGCGTTCTGGTGCGTGTGGCCGACCACCATGGCGTCGATGCCCGGCACGGTCCGGGCGATGACGTCCGAGGGGTTCTCGGTCGGCACCTCGGGGCCGTAGGACGACGTCCCACCGACCCCGGCGTGCGACAGGACGACGACGACGTCGGCCTTCCGGTCGACGACCGGGACCCAGCGCTGCGCCGCCTCCACCATGTCCTGGAACGCCACGCGGCCCTCGACGTTGTTCTTGTCCCAGATCGCCGAGCCGGGGGTGGTCAGGCCGATGATGCCGACCTTGACCGGCTTGTGGCCGGGCACGCGCATCTGCTTGATCGTGTACGGCGGCAGGTAGGGCTGGCGCGACGGCTCGTGCAGCACGTTGGCCCCGAGCACCGGGTGGTCGACGTCGCGGGCGTAGCGCCGCAGCAGGTCCAGGCCGTAGTTGAACTCGTGGTTGCCGACGACCTGCGCGTCGTAGCCGATCACGTCGAAGGCGGCCGCCATCGGGTGCTCGACGCGGGTCCGGGTGACCGGCTCCTGCTTGGCGTAGTAGTAGGTCAGCGGCGTGCCCTGCAGGAAGTCGCCGTTGTCGACCACGAAGACGCTGTCCTCGCCGCGCTCGGCGCGCACCGAGTCGACGACCGTGGCCACCTTCGCCAGCCCGGTCTCGAAGCCGGCCCGCTCCGAGTAGGGCCGGTCGGCGAAGTAGTCCCAGTTCTGCACGCGCCCGTGCAGGTCGGTGGTGGCCAGCATGGTCAGCGTCAGGTCGTCCGCCGTGCCGGGCGCCGCCGCGGCGGGGCTCATGGTCGCCATGGTCAGCGCCGCCGCGGCAGCCGCCACGGACAGCGTGGTCCGCCGTCTCATCCGGTCGTTCCTCTCCATCGATGGTCCCCGTGACCGTGCGCAGGGGATCCGGGAGGGGACGCTAAGGACCGGTGCTGACAGCCGAGCGAACGGTCTGCGGCCTACTGGTAACTGATCAGCTGCGGATCGGGCTCCACCTGCTCGATCGTCTGCTCCGGCGTGAGCATCGGGATGTCCTCGTCGTAGAAGTTCTTCCAGCCCCACCACAGGCCCTCGGGGGCGTCCCGCCGCAGCGTCGCCCACGTGCTCTGCTTGGCGCCCTGCCCGCCCTGGCCGTCGGCGTGCACCATCACGGCCAGCTCGTCGCGGCTGAGGTCCACCCGCTCACGGCCCGGGATCATGTCGAGCCGGAACTGGTGCAGCACCAGCAGCTTCTGCGGCAGCTGGTTGTCGCGGGTGAGGTCGGCCAGCCAGTGCACCACCCGGTTGACCTCCTCGACGTCCACCGACCCGATCTGCCGCAGGTGCACCTCGTTCGGGCCCAGCCGCCACTCCGGGTCCAGGGCCAGGCCGACGTGCGGCTCCTCCAGCAGCGACCGGTAGAGCTCCGCCTGGGTGACGAAGTCGGTGCGCCCCGGCTGCAGGTCGAGGACGACGTACAGCCCGGCCTCACCGGCCGCGTCCACCCACGGCCGCAGGAACTCCGGATCGGCCTCCGCGGAGTAGTCGCCGTCGGGCCCGGCCGAGGCCGAGGCGATGGTCGCGATGATCTCGAAGGCCGGCACCACCGTCTCCTCGACCAGCGGCTCGTAGGGCGCCGCGTGCGCCCGCGCCCGCTCGACGGCGGCGTCGACCGGCTGCTCGCCCATGAGACCGAGCGCCGCGGTGCCGGGGTGCCCGTAGAGGGCCACGAGGAGCTTGCCGGGGAAGAGCGTCTGGCCGCCGCCGGGGAGCTCCACCCCGGTGGCGGCGGTCTCCACCTTCCAGTCCAGGCCGTCCTCGGCGGCGAACCCCGCGCCGAGGGCGACGACCGCCTCGGGCTGCGCCTCGCCGAGGGCGCCTACGACGTCGGCCGAGGCCCGGGGGTCGGTGCTGCCCCCGGTCAGCAGCACCTGGGCACCGGCCGCGCGGGCCGTCGCGATGCCGGCCACCGAACCGGGCTCGCCCGAGGCGAGCACGACCGTGTCCTCGAGCGGTTCGGGGCGGGCCGTCTCGGGGAGCTCCGCGTCGGAGCCCTCCTCACCGGTCTCCTCCGCGGTCTGCCCCGCCGACCCGCCGCTGCCGCCCTCCGGCTGCAGCGCGGCGGGTTGCTCGGGGTCCAGCCCCGCCACGGCCGCGGCCTCGCCGTCGGCCGGGACGGGATCGCCCTCGGCGAGGTCGACGCCGGTCGCGGCGGCGACCGCCTCGGCGTCCGCCTGGACCGTCACCACCTCCGGCCCCGCACCCTCCGGCAGGGCAACGTCCCCGACGGCCAGCACGGTGCCCGTGCCCAGCCGCTCCAGCTCGCCGGTCACCGGCTCCGGCGCCTCGGCGCCGCCGGTGACCAGCAGCGGGACACCCAGCGCTACCGCGGCCGACGCGCCCAGCAGCAGGCCCGCCGAGTCGTCCTCGTCCGCGAGCACCGCGACGTCGGAGGAGTCGAACAGCGCGCGGCTCGCGCTCACCGCCGTCCCCACCGGATCGGCGTCCGCGACGACCGTCAGCCGTTCGTCGGGTGCCGAGGTGACGGCCTCGGCCACCTGGGCCTCCTCGGCCTCCTCGTCGCCGGACGAGGTGCAGCCGGCCAGCAGGACCGCGCTGAGTGCGAGCGGAACGGCGCGAGAGCGCACGAGGAGCCTCCGTCGGTCGGGGCGCCGGCGACCGGGGCGCACGTCGACGCCGGCGTGACGCCCCGACCCTAGCGGGGGACCCACCTCGGCCGCGGCGCTGGACACCGCGGCGGCGGGCGGAGGAGCATCTCGCGCCGAGATGACCGCAGCACCGCAGTCGGGACGGCCCGACCACGAACCGGCCAGCCAGCGGGATGGGGCCGGGCACCTCGTCGCAGCAGGCTCGACGGCATGACCGCAGACACCCTCGTGCTCCCGCCCGCGAGCGACCGGCTCCCGGTGACGCGCCGCCCCGGCCGTGTGCGGCAGCTGGGCATCGACACCGGGTACTCGCTGGCCGGTTTCCCGGTCGGCGTGGCTGCGTTCGTCGTCGTGATCACCGGCCTGGCACTCGGCGCCGGACTGCTCGTCGTCTGGGTCGGGGTGGCGGTGCTGGCTGGCACGCTGCTGGCCGCCCGCGGTTTCGCCACCGTCGAGCGGGCGTGGCTGCCCGCGGTGCTCGGCCGGCCGGTGCAGCGGCCCGCCTACCGCCGCGCCGAGGGTCGCCCGGTCCGGCGGATGATCACGCCGCTGCGCGATCCGCAGACCTGGCTGGACGCGCTGCACGCGCTGGTCCGTCTGCCCGTCGCGACCCTGTCGTTCGTCATCACGGTGACGTTCTGGGCGATCACCCTCGGCGGCCTGACCTACGCGGCCTGGGACTGGGCCCTGCCGGACGCCACCCTCGACCCCGACAACCACGACCTGCTCGAGACCCTCGGCTTCGAGACCAGCCCGCTGCGCCGGATCGCCCTCTACACCGCGATCGGGCTGGTCTTCGGCCTCCTGCTCCCGTTCGCCGTGCGCGGCAGCGCGCTGCTGCAGGCTCTCCTCGGAAAGGCGATGCTGACCTCCCGCGCGGCGGCACAGGCCGAGATCGACCGGCTCGCCGGCGGCCGGGACGCGGCTGTCGCCGCCGAGGCGGTGGCGCTGCGCCGACTGGAGCGCGACATCCACGACGGCCCGCAGCAGCGACTGGTGCGGCTGGGCATGGACCTCGCCCGCGCCCAGCGGCAGCTCGACCGGGACCCGGGCGCCGCCCGCGAGACGCTCGGCGAAGCCGCCGGGCTGGCGCGGGAGACGCTGGAGGAGCTGCGCGCACTCTCCCGCGGGATCGCCCCGCCGGTGCTCGCCGACCGAGGGTTGGCCGCTGCGCTGACCGCCCTCGCCGCCCGCTCCCCCGTGCCCGTCGACCTCGCCGTCGACCTGCCGAGCGAGCGGCTGGCCCCGGTCACCGAGAACACCGCCTACTTCGTCGTCAGCGAGGCGCTGGCCAACGTGGCCAAGCACAGCAGCGCGACCACCTGCCGGGTCGAGGTGAGCTGCACCGGCGACCGGCTGCGCGTGGTGGTCGAGGACGACGGCACCGGCGGCGCGGTGGCGGCACCGGGGCACGGTCTGGCCGGGCTGGCCGACCGGCTGCAGGCCGTCGACGGCGTGCTCGTCGTCGACAGCCCCCGGGGTGGGCCGACCCGGCTGACCGGGGACCTGCCGTGCGGGTAGTGCTCGCCGAGGACTCGGTGCTGCTGCGCGAGGGCCTGGTCCGGCTGCTGGAGGAGGCGGACGCCGAGGTGGTGGCCGCGGTCGCCGACGGGCCGTCCCTGGTCCGCGCGGTCGGCGAGCACCGGCCCGACGTCGCCGTCGTCGACGTACGGATGCCGCCGACGCACACCGACGAGGGCCTCCGCGCCGCCGTCGAGGCCAGGTCCGCGGTGCCGGGCACCGCCGTCCTGGTGCTGTCCCAGTACGTGGAGGTGGCCTACGCCGACGAGCTGCTGGCCGACGGCGCCGGCGGCGTGGGCTACCTGCTCAAGGACCGGGTGGCCGACGTCGACACGTTCCTGACCGCGCTCGAGGACGTGCGGGGCGGGGGCACGGTGCTCGACCCGCAGGTGGTCGCCCAGCTGTTCGCCCGCCGCCGGGCCGACGACCCGGTCCGCCGGCTCACCCCGCGGGAGCGCGAGGTGCTCGGGCTGATCGCCGAGGGGCACTCGAACACCGCGATCGCCCGGGCGCTCGTGGTCACCCCGGGGGCGGTGGAGAAGCACACCCAGCACATCTTCGCCAAGCTCGGGCTCACCCAGGACGAGGACCAGCACCGACGTGTGCTCGCCACCCTGGCCTACCTGCGCGCCTGAGCCGAACTCGCTGGCGGCCTGTCGGAGCCGCCCGGTAGACACAGCGCTGTGAGCGACCTCGACGCCCGGTTCCGTCCGGTGACCCCCGACGAGTGGCCGGTCTTCAGCCGGGCCATGCACGACGTCTTCGCCGACGAGGCGCCGGCCGACTTCATCGAGCGGCCGTCGTCGGTGGCGGAGCTGGACCGGTCGCTGGCCCTGTGGGAGGGCGACCGCGTCGTCGCCACCGCCGGCATCTACAGCCGGACCCTCGCCGTCCCCGGCGCGCTGGTGCCCTGCGCCGGCGTCACCTGGGTGACCGTCGCCCCGACCCACCGCCGGCGCGGCCTGCTCACCGCGATCATGCGCCGCCAGCTCACCGAGCTGCACGAGCAGCAGCGCGAGCCGGTGGCCGCGCTGTGGGCGGCCGAGTACCCGATCTACGGCCGGTTCGGCTACGCGCCGGCGACGGTGGAGGCGCGGTTCTCCGGCCGCACCGAGCGCCTGCGGCTGCGCCCGGACGTCGACCTCGGCACCGGCCGGGTGGAGCAGGTGCCGGTCGAGCAGTACCGCCCCGCCGCCGTGGACGTGCACCGGGCGGTGCACCGCTGGGTGCCCGGCAACATGGTGCGCGACGACCGCTGGTGGGACCGGCAACTGCGCGACGACCCGTCCCGGCGGCACGGGGCCACCGAGCGCCGCTACCTGCTGCACCGCGAGGCCGACGGCACGGTCACCGGGTACGCCGCCTACCGGGTGAAGGGCGCCTGGAGCGACACCGGCGAGCCCGACGGCACCCTGACCGTCGAGGAGGTGCGGGCGACCGGCACCCCGGCCTACGCCGCGCTGTGGCAGGTGCTGTTGTCGGTCGACCTGGTCCGCACGGTGAAGTACCCGGCGGCCTCGCCCGACGACCCACTGCGCTGGCTGGTCACCGATGCCCGGGCGCTGCACAGCACGCCGGTCGACGGCCTGTGGGTGCGGCTGGTCGACGTCGACCGGGCGCTGGCGGCCCGCCGCTACCCCGCCCCCATCGACCTCGTGCTGGAGGTGCGGGACGCGTTCTGCCCGTGGAACGAGGGGCGCTGGCGGCTCTCCGGGCACCCGGCCGGTGGCTACTGCGGCCGTACCGATCGCGACCCCGACATCGTGCTGGGCATCGAGGAGCTCTCGGCCGCCTACCTGGGCGGCGTCTCGCTCGCGTCCCTGCAGGGCGCCGGCCGGGTGACCGAGATCAGCCCGGGCGCGGTCACGCTCGCGTCCACGGCGTTCGGCTGGCCGGTCACGCCGTGGTGCCCCGACGGCTTCTGAGCTGACCGCCCTCCCCGCGCGTGCGGGGAGGGCGGTCGGGCCTCGTCCCGGGACCCGCCGCGAGCGTGCGAGCGGTGGGGAGGACGGTCAGGCCTCGTCCCGGGACCCTCCGCGAGCGTGCGAGCGGTGGGGAGGACGAGGTCCTTCTTCAGTCGGTGCCGGACTCCATCGCGGCCCGGTCCAGCAGCTCGTCGTGCGCCGACACCTTGCCGCGGGAGGCGATCGCCTCGGCGCCGCCCTCCTGGGAGGCGTCGATCAGCCCGGTCGCCGCGGCCTGCGCCGCACCGACGGCCACCGGGGTCGGCCCGCCCCCGACCATGCCGATCCGCGCGTACTGCTCCAGCCGGGCGCGCGAGTCGGCGATGTCCAGGTTCCGCATGGTGAGCTGGCCGATCCGGTCCACCGGGCCGAACGCGGAGTCCGACGTGCGCTCCATCGACAGCTTGTCCGGGTGGTAGCTGAAGGACGGGCCGGCGGTGTCGAGGATCGAGTAGTCCTCCCCGCGCCGCAGCCGCAGCCGGACCTCGCCGGTGACCGCCATGCCGACCCACCGCTGCAGCGACTCCCGGAGCATGAGCGCCTGGGGGTCCAGCCAGCGGCCCTCGTACATCAGCCGGCCCAGGCGGCGGCCCTCGGAGTGGTAGGTGGCGAGGGTGTCCTCGTTGTGGATGGCGTTGACCAGCCGCTCGTAGGCGATGTGCAGCAGCGCCATGCCCGGCGCCTCGTAGATGCCGCGGCTCTTCGCCTCGATGATCCGGTTCTCGATCTGGTCGGACATGCCGAGGCCGTGCCGGCCGCCGATCGCGTTGGCCTCGTTCACCAGGTCGACGGCGGAGTCGAACTCCCGCCCGTTGATCGTGACCGGCCGGCCCTGCTCGAAGCCGACCGTGACCGTCTCCGGCGCGATCTCGACGGCCGGGTCCCAGAACCGCACGCCCATGATCGGCTCGACGGTCTCGATGCCGGTGTCCAGGTGCTCCAGCGTCTTGGCCTCGTGGGTGGCGCCCCAGATGTTGGCGTCGGTGGAGTAGGCCTTCTCTGCGCTGTCGCGGTAGGGCAGGCCGTGGGCGACCAGCCACTCCGACATCTCCTTGCGGCCACCGAGCTCGGCGACGAAGTCGGCGTCCAGCCACGGCTTGTAGATCCGCAGCCCTGGATTGGCCAGCAGGCCGTAGCGGTAGAACCGCTCGATGTCGTTGCCCTTGTAGGTCGAGCCGTCGCCCCAGATCTGGACGTCGTCCTCGAGCATCGCCCGCACGAGCAGGGTGCCGGTGACCGCGCGGCCCAGCGGGGTGGTGTTGAAGTAGCTGCGCCCACCGGAGCGGATGTGGAAGGCACCGCAGGTGAGCGCGGCCAGGCCCTCCTCGACCAGCGCGGCGCGGCAGTCGACCAGCCGGGCGAGCTCGGCGCCGTAGGCCGTCGCGCGGCCCGGGACCGAGGCGATGTCCGGCTCGTCGTACTGCCCGATGTCGGCGGTGTAGGTGCAGGGGACGGCGCCCTTGTCGCGCATCCACGCGACCGCTACGGAGGTGTCGAGACCACCGGAGAAGGCGATGCCGACGCGTTCGCCGACGGGCAGGGAGGTGAGCACCTTGGACACGAGGGCAAGTATGCACGACGCTGCATAGTCATGCAGAGCCGCCCTCGCGAGACGGGATCAGCCGGGCGGCGTCGCCGTTCCGGCCGGCCGCGTCACGGGTGCTGGGTGCGCGTGGGCAGCCCGCCCGCGGGACGGTGCCGGTCTCGCTCGTAGTCGCTGATCAGCCCGATCCGGCGCACGTGCCGCTCGTCGCCGCTGAACTCCGTCCCGAGGAACTCCAGCACCAGCGCCGTGGCCTCGTCGTCGCTGTGCTGGCGGGCGCCGATGGAGACGACGTTGGCGTTGTTGTGCTGGCGGGCCAGCTGGGCGGTCGCGGTGTTCCACACCAGAGCGGCCCGGACGCCGGGAACCTTGTTCGCCGCGATCTGCTCGCCGTTGCCGGAGCCGCCGATGACCACGCCGAGCGACCCCGGCTCGGCCACCGTCCGCTCCCCCACCTCGAAGCAGAACGGTGGGTAGTCGTCCTGCGCGTCGTACTCGAACGCGCCGCAGTCGACCGGCTCGTGGCCGGCCTCCGCCAGCGCCCGCTTGAGGTGCTCCTTGAACTCCAGGCCCGCGTGGTCGGTGCCGATGAAGACGCGCATGCCGGGGAGTCTGACAGGCTCGCCGGCGTGGCTGTGCTCGGGCTGGACGGCTGGCGCGGCGCCTGGGCCGGGGCGCTGCTGGACGACGGCGCGGTGACACTGCTGGCCCTCCCCGACGCCCCGGCCGCCCTCGCCCTGCCCGGGGTGGACGTCGTCGCGGTCGACATGCCGATCGGGCTGGCGGAGAACCGGCCACGCGTGTGCGACGTCGCCGCCCGGCGGCTGCTCGGCCGGGCCGGCAGCTCCGTCTTCCCCGCACCGCTGCGGCCGGTGCTGGGCGCCGCCGACTACGCCGACGCCTGCCGGATCTCGGTGGCGGTGTCCGGGAAGGCGCTGTCGAAGCAGGCCTGGTTCCTCGTGCCGTCGATCCGCTCGCTGGACGAGGCCCTCGGCGACCCGCCCGACCCGCGGGTGCACGAGGTCCACCCCGAGCTGGCGTTCCGGGCGCTCGACGACCGGGTGCGCGACCCGAAGGCCACCGCCCGGGGGCTGGCGCAGCGGCTGGCCGCCCTGCGCCCGGTGATGGACGTCGACCGCGCGCTGGCCGAGGCACCGCCGCGGCTGCCCGCCGTCGACGCCCTGGACGCCTGCGCCGCGGCCTGGTCGGCCCGGCGGATCGCGGCGGGGAGTGCGGAAACCGTCGGCGGTGACGAGCCCGACGCCCGGGGCCGGCCGATGGAGATCAGCTGGTGAGGCTCACGAGCCGGTGACGCGGCGGACCACCGACAGCGGCAGCACCCGCAGCAGCCGTGCGACCGCCGTCCAGGGCCAGCCCGGCACGTAGGCCGTGACCGGCTCCCGTTCCACCGCTGCGGTCAGCGCGTCGACGCCCTTGTCCAGGCCAACGGTGAGCGGGCCGCGGCGGCCGACGTTGATGTCGGTGGCGATGTAGCCGGGCAGGATCGTGGAGACGACGATCCGCGAGCCGTACACGTCGGAGCGGATGCCCTCGGCGAGCGAGTTGAGCGCCGCCTTGCTGGCCCCGTAGGCGGTGCGGCTGCCCGGCATGCCGCGCACGGAGGCGACCGAGGAGATGAGCACCAGGTGGCCCATGCCCTGGCGGCGGAACAGCTCCATCGCCGCCTCGCACTGCGCATGCGAGCCGAGCACGTTGGTGTGCAGGACGGCGCGGTTCTGCGCCGCCCCGCCGGTGCCCACGGACACGCCCTTGCCGATGCCGGCGTTGACGATCACGCGGTCGAAGCCGCCCAGCCGCTCGGCCAGCTCCGCGAAGACGGTCGGCACCGAGGCGGCGTCGTCGACGTCCATCGCGGCGACCTCGACCCGGATGCCCGGGTGCGCCGCCCGCAGCTCGGCCTGCAGCGCCTCCAGCCGCTCGACGCGGCGGGCGCACAGGGCGAGGTCGCGCCCCATGGCGGCGAACCGGCGGGCCATGCCCTCGCCGAGGCCGGAGCTGGCGCCGGAGATGAAGATGCGCTGGCGGGTGGGGTGCGGCATCCCGACAGCATGCCGCACCCCCACCCGGAACTCATCGGAACGGCCCCCGTCCAGAGGCTCGTCCCGAGCGTGCAAGGACGAGGGGGGGTCCTTACCGGGTGAGCTTCAGGGCGTCGGCCGGCACGGAGTCCATGTCCGGGCCCGAGGTGCGGGTGCGCTTGAGCTCCCAGAAGTCGGGCAGGTTCGCCAGCAGGACGGCCCCGTCGAAGGCCTTGCCGGCGTCCTCACCGGTCGGCACCTTGCTGATCACCGGCCCGAAGAACGCCACGCCGTCGATGTGCATGACCGGCGTGCCGACGTCGTCGCCGACCGGGTCCATGCCCGCGTGGTGGCTCTTCTCCAGGGCCTCGTCGTACTCGGTGGAGCCGGCGGCTTCGGCCAGCGACGCCGGCAGCCCGACCCGCTCCAGGGCCGGCGCGATGAGCTCGTCGAGCTCGAGCTCCTCGTGGTGCCGCAGGGTCCCCATCGCGGTGTAGAGGTCGCCGAGCACCTCGTCACCGTGCTGCTGCGCCGCGGCCATCGCCACCCGCACCGGACCCCAGGCCTTGGCCATCATCTCCTGGTACTCCTCCGGCAGGTCGCGCCCGCGGTTGAGCACCGCCAGCGACATGACGTGCCAGTGCAGGTCGATGTCGCGCACCTTGGCCGCCTCCAGCACCCAGCGGCTGGTCAGCCAGGCCCAGGGGCACAGCGGGTCGAACCAGAAGTCGACGCGGGCCTTCGTGGGGGCGCTCTGCACTGCCTCGGTCATCCTTGCTCCTTGCTCCTCGCTCGGGTGCCCGGGGCGCCGAGCGCCCGGGCCGTCTCCCGCAGGCAAGCCCCGCCGAGGGGTGGTTGTTCCCTGCCGCGGGCCGCCGACCGGCAGACGGCGGGCGCACCGTCGTCCCCGCATGACAAGCTCTCCGGCGTGGCCGTACCCAACCTGACCCGCACTGATGCCGCCGCCCGCGCGGAGCTCCTCGCCGTCCAGAGCTACGACATCGCCCTCGACGTCACCGACGGCGCCGGGCACCCCGGCGAGCGCACGTTCCGCTCGACGACGACCGTCGAGTTCGCCTGCCGCCGGCCGGGCGCGGACACCTTCATCGACCTGGTCGCGGAGACGGTGCACTCCGCGACGCTGAACGGCACCGAGCTCGACGTGAACTCCTACACCGAGGAGGGCGGGCTGCCGCTGCCCGGCCTCGCCGAGTCGAACACGCTGGTGGTGACGGCGGACTGCCGGTACTCCAACACCGGCGAGGGCCTGCACCGCTTCCTCGACCCCGAGGACGGGCAGGTCTACCTCTACACCCAGTTCGAGCCGGCCGACGCGAAGCGGATGTTCACCTGCTTCGACCAGCCCGACCTCAAGGCCACGTTCACGATGCACGTGACCGCGCCCTTCGACTGGCAGGTCATCTCCAACACCGGCGACCGCACGATCGAGGCGGGCGAGGGCGGCTCGCAGCTGGCCCACTTCGCGCCCACCAAGCGCATCTCCACCTACCTGGTGGCGCTCATCGCCGGCCCCTACGCCAGGGTCACCGACCTGCACGAGGGCATCCCGCTGGGGCTGTACTGCCGAGCGTCGCTGGCCCAGTACCTCGACCCGGAGGAGATCTTCCGGGTGACCAAGCAGGGCTTCGACTTCTACCACCGGGTGTTCGACTACCCGTACCCGTTCGACAAGTACGACCAGCTGTTCGTGCCGGAGTTCAACGCCGGCGCGATGGAGAACGCCGGGGCGGTCACGTTCCTGGAGGACTACGTCTTCCGGTCGAAGGTCAGCCGGGCCCGCTACGAGCGGCGCGCGGAGACGATCCTGCACGAGCTCGGGCACATGTGGTTCGGCGACCTCGTGACCATGCGCTGGTGGGACGACCTGTGGCTCAACGAGTCCTTCGCCACCTACATCAGCACCCTGTGCCAGGCCGAGGCCACCGAGTACCGGACGGCGTGGACGACGTTCGCCAACACCGAGAAGGCGTGGGCCTACGCACAGGACCAGCTGCCCTCGACCCACCCGATCGCCGCCGACATCCCCGACGTCGCAGCGGTCGAGGTCAACTTCGACGGCATCACCTACGCCAAGGGCGCCTCGGTGCTCAAGCAGCTGGTCGCCTACGTGGGCCGCGACGAGTTCCTCGCCGGCGTGCAGCGCTACTTCCGCCGGCACGAGTACGGCAACACCACGCTGGCCGACCTGCTGGGGCCGCTGTCGGAGAGCTCCGGCCGCGACCTGTCGGAGTGGGCCGACCAGTGGCTGCGCACCAGCCAGGTCAACACGCTGCGGCCGGTGTTCGAGCTCAGCGACGACGGCCGGTACACCAGCTTCGCCATCGAGCAGACGGCGGTGACCGAGCACCCGGTGCTGCGCAACCACCGGCTGGCCGTGGGCCTCTACAGCGAGGGCCCCGAGGGGCTCACCCGCACCCACCGGGTGGAGCTGGACGTCGCCGGCGCCCGCACCGAGGTGCCCGAGCTCGTCGGCCACCCGGCCGCGGACCTGGTGCTGGTCAACGACGACGACCTCACCTACGCCAAGCTGCGGCTCGACGAGCGCTCGCTGGCCACCCTGCGCACGCGGATCGGCGCGATCCCCGACCCGCTGCCGCGCGCACTGTGCTGGTCGGCGGCCTGGGACATGACCCGCGACGCCGAGCTGCCGGCCCGCGAGTGGGTGCAGCTGGTGCTGGCCGGCATCGGCGCCGAGACCGAGAGCAGCGTCATCCAGTCGCTGCTGGCGCGGGTGCAGAGCGCCCTGTCCTCCTACGCCGACCCGGCGTGGGCGCCGACCGGCTGGGCCCAGCTGGCCGACCACGCGCTCGCCGCGCTGGAGGCCGCGCCGGCCGGGAGCGACCAGCAGCTGCTGTGGTCGCGCACGCTGGCCAGCGCCGCGCGCACCGAGGAGCACGCGGCGGCGCTGCGCGGCCTGCTCGACGGCTCGCGCAGCTACGAGGGGCTGGTCGTCGACGCCGACGCGCGCTGGGCGTTCCTGCACGGGCTGGTCGCCATCGGCGCGGCCGGCGACGCGGAGATCGACGCCGAGGCCGAGCGGGACGCCACCGCGACCGGCATCCGGCGCACCGCGACGGCGCGGGCGCTGCGCCCGACGGCGGTGTCGAAGGAGCAGACCTGGCAGCAGGCGTTCACCGACGAGTCGGTGCCCAACGCCGTCCACGAGGCGATGCTGCAGGGCTTCTGGCACCCGGCCCAGCGGGAGCTGACCGCCGGCTACGTCGGCCGCTACTTCGCCGACATCCGGCCGCTGTGGGACCGCCGGCCCGGCGAGATCGCCAAGAACGCCGTGCAGTACCTGTTCCCGCCGGTGGTGGAGCCGCGCACCATCGCGGCGGCCGATGCCTGGCTCGCCGACGCCGAGCAGCCGCCGGCGCTGCGCCGGCTGGTGTTCGAGGGCCGCGACGGCATCGCCCGGGCACTGCGTGCCCGCGAGCGGGACGCCGACGCCGGGCACTGACCCGCGGACGACGAGGCCGGCGGTCACCAGTGGTGGCCGCCGGCCTCGTCGTCGCTGCCCCGCCGCCGCTTGATGATCGGGTCACCTGATCGTTAGGGGTCCTGGCTCAGCATCGGTCGTGAGCCAGGACCCCTAGTGATCAGGTCACCTGATCAACAGGGAGCCGTGGACATGACGAAGGCGCCGCACTCCCGAGGGGGTGCGGCGCCTTCGTCGTCGTTCAGCGGGGGCGGAGCCCCGAGGGGTGCCCGGCCTGGTCGGAGAGCTGGCGCAGCCCGTTGACGATGCCGCCGACCAGGTCGCCGTTGGCGAAGGCGCTGGTCATGGAGAGCACCGCCAGGGCACAGGCGCGGTCGGGCAGCCGGCGCGCGGCCCCGGCACCGGTGACCACCTCCACCACGCGCTGCCCCGGCGAGACGGCGATCAGCACCGCGTCGGAGGGGTTCTCGCCCGAGCGGGCGTGTAGCTCCTCGGCGTGCGCGCGGGTCGGCGTGCGCAGCTCACCCACGTAGAGGGTGAAGCGCAGCCCGGTCTCGCGGGAGGACATGGTGAGCGCCTCGTCGAGGCGGGCCAGCTCCCGGAAGCTGAACACCTCGTCGAGCCGGCCTTCGTCGGTGCGCGCCGGGAGGGTCGCCTCGGTGGCGGTGTCGTGGGAATCGACTTCGAACACGCTGGTCATGGCCGGCCTCCGGGGCAGGTCGTCGGAACGTCGGGAACAGTCACCGGGGGTCCGTCACCAGGTCCCGCGGGCGCCGCCCAGCGGGCCGGCCGGCTTCGGGCTGTGGGCGGGGTTCGTGCCGGCGGCGTGCGCGCCACCGGTGCCGACGCCCACCTCGGGGCCCGCCCCGGCCTTCGCGTCGAGGGCGCGCTCGCCCGGCTGCTCCGGGTACATCGACGAGCCCAGGGCGGCGGTGCCGCCGCCCGGGACGGCGGCCGGGCCGTGCGCCGGCGCGGGGCCGTGGCCACCGACGTGCGCGGGGTGCGGCTCGTACCAGACGGGCGCGTGGTTCCAGGGCTGGCCCGGCTTGTACCGGGTACGCCGGCCGCTGCCGGGCTTCAGGGTCAGCAACGCCAGCACCAGCACGACGGCGAGCGGGATGGCGGCGTAGACGAGGAGGGTCTCGGCGACGGTCACACCCGACAACTTACCGGGAGGCGGTCGCCCTCATCGGCTGTCGGCCCAGACGGCGGGGCGCCGGTGGTGCCACGGGCGGGCTGCCTCCAGCTGGGCGGAGAGCGCGACGAGGGTGGCCTCGTCAGCGGGGCGGCCGACGAGCATGGTGCCGATCGGCAGGTCGTCGGCCGTCCAGTGCAGCGGGACGCTGACCGCGGGCTGCCCGGTGACGTTGAACAGCGCGGTGAACGCGGCGTAGCGCTTCTGCCGCTCGAAGTCCGGCCCGCCCTCGCCGTCCTCGCCGAACCAGCCGATCGGTCGGGGGGTCATCGTGAGCACCGGGGCGAGCAGCACGTCGTAGCCGGCGGTCGCGCGCAGGAACTGCCGGGAGAAGGCGCGGAGGGCGAACATCGCCTCCATCGCGTCCCGAGCCGACAGCGCGAGGCCCCGGTCCTGCATCCAGCGGGTCAGCGGCTTCAGCAGCTCCTCGCGCCCGGGTGGGACCGGCAGGGTGGTCGCGCTCAGCGCCCAGACCCGCTCGAAGGACGGCAGCACCGCGGCGTCGAGCAGGCCGGTGGGCACGTCCTCGACGTCGTGGCCCAGGTCCGCCAGCAGCCGCGCGGCGTCGTCGAAGGCCCCGGCCACCTCCGGTTCCAGCTCTGCCCCGGGCATGGCCGACTCGGTGTATCGCCCGATGCGCAGCCGGCCCGGCTCCCGGTCGGCCCAGCCGAGGAAGGTCTCACCGGCCGGCAGCGGCGGGGCCCAGAACGGATCACCGATCTCGGGCCCGGCCATCGCGTCGAGCATCGCGGCCGCGTCGCGCACGGTGCGGGCCAGCGGACCGCTGGTGCCCAGCCCGGTCACCTCGCTGCCGTAGGGGGCGTTGCTGATCCGGCCGCGGGTCGGCTTGATGCCGACCAGGCCGTTGATGCTGGCGGGGATGCGGATGGAACCACCGCCGTCGCTGCCCTGCGCGAAGGGCAGGAAGCCGGCGGCGACGGCGACCGCCGCTCCCCCGCTGGAGCCGCCGGCGAGCCGGGAGGTGTCCCAGGGGCACCGGGCCGGCCCGACCAGGTCGTTGTCGGTGTAGCAGGGGAAGCCGAACTCGGGCGTGTTCGTCTTGCCCACGCTGATGGTGCCCGCGGCGGCCAGCCGGGTGACCACCGCGTCGTCGACGGCGGGCACGAAGTCGGCGAGCGCCGCGGAGCCGAACGTCGTCCGGACACCCGCGGTGTTGTTCAGGTCCTTGATCGCGGTGGGCACCCCCAGCAGCGGAGGCAGGTCGCCGCCCTCCCGCAACCGGGCCTCGGCCGCGGCCGCGGCGGCGTGGGCCCGCTCCGGCGTGACGGTGACGAAGGCGCCCAGGCCGGTGTCGTGGGCGTCGATCCGCGACAGCGCGTGAGCCACGAGCTCGGTGGGGCTCACCTCCCCCGACCGGACGGCGGCGGCCTGCTCCAGTGCGGTGAGGTCGTGCAGCTGGGTCACGCTCCCGGACGCTAGTCCCCCGGTTCGGGGACGCCGATCGGGTTGCCCGCCGGCCAGTCCCCGGCGTCCACGACGGCACGCCGCAGCGGGTCGAGCAGCTCGGCCAGTCGCCGGCACCCGGACTCCCCGAGCGCCCGCCAGGGACCGGCGGCCAGGCGGTCGGTGTCGGCCTCGATCCCGGCGACCGCGTCCTGCCCGGCAGCGGTGAGCCGGTCGCCGGCCAGCCACCCGCGGTCGGCCAGCGCTGCCGCCGCTCCCTCCCACGCCGGGTCGTCCCAGCCGCGCGCCTTCTGCAGCCACGCCCGGTCGGCGCGACCGGCCGCGGCGGCCAGCACGTGGCTGCCCAGGCCGTCGACCTCGTGGGCCAGCAGGACGGCGGTGTGGCCGTCCCCGCGGTGCTCCCGCAGCGTGGTGAGCGCCTGCCAGAGCACCAGGTGCGGCTCCGGGGGCACGGTCAGCCCGGCGTTCGCCGCGGCGAGCGGACGCCCGGGCGGGTCGACGGCGGCGGCCGCGGTGGCGGCCAGCTCCATCGCCTCGATCGCCGCGGACGAACCGACCCACTCCTGCCCCAGCACGCGGCGGACGGCGGCGTCGACCCCGCTCAGCCGCGCCGCCAGCGCGGCGGCCGGGGTGACCGTCGTCCACACGCCGGGGACCCGGCGGGCGACGAAGGACGGCTCGAAGTTGACGAACGTCGCCGTCACCACCTCGGCGCCGACCGGGCCCAGGGGCGCCGCGCGGAAGGCGAAGTAGCCGTTCCAGAACCCGCGCAGGCCGACCTCGGCCGCCGCGGCCTGCGACTCCGGGGCGAAGTACGTGAGCGCGTGCAGCGGCTCGGCGAGCGCCCACAGCCGGCGAGCGTCGTTCACGCGCTGACGCTCTCCGGGACGCCGAGCCACTCCCGCCACCGGGGGTCGACGGTGCGGTGCCCGAGCAGCCGCCAGGCCGCGCCGCTCGGCGTGCTGGGCGGGCGCGGCAGCTTCCAGCCGAGCTCGGCCAGCGAGCGATCGGCCTTGGTGTGGTTGCACCGGCGGCAGGCGGCCACCACGTTGTCCCACGTGTGAGTGCCGCCGCGGCTGCGCGGCACCACGTGGTCGATGCTGGTGGCCGAGCCGCCGCAGTACACGCAGGTCTGCCCGTCGCGGGTGAACACGGCCCGGCGCGACAGCGGGACCGACGCGGGATAGGGCACCCGGACGTAGCGGGTGAGCCGCACGACCACGGGCACGGGCAGGCTCAGGCGCTCGGCGTGGACGACGTCGGCGGTGACGTCGACCGGCTCGGCCTTCCCGGTGAGCACCAGCACGATCGCCCGCCGGCTGGAGACGACGCACAACGGCTCGTAGGTCGCGTTCAGCAGCAGAGTGGCCCCCGTGGTGGCGGGCGCGGGCAGGGGGACGAGCGGCGGGACGGGGTCGCGACGCGGGCCTGGGTGACCCGCCGACGTCGACCCGGGCGCGGAACGCGGCACGGATCACCTCCGGACGCCCCGGACCGTCGGGTGCTGCGCGACCCGCGGGCAGCCCCATTCTGACCCGAGGACCGCCGCTCGGCGCACTGGAAATCCCCGCGGCCCCGGCGGATGTCGGTGCCCGCCACTAGCGTTCCGGCCATGCGTTACCCGGAGGCCCCGCGCCTGGACCTGGTCGAGGAGCTGCACGGCCACCGCATCGCCGACCCCTACCGCTGGCTCGAGGACCCCGCGGACCCGCGCACGCGGGAGTGGTCGGCGGCGCAGGACGGGCTGGCCGCCGAGGTGCTCGGTGCGCTCCCGGCCCGTGATCGGTTCGCCGCGCGGCTCGGGGAGCTGGTGCGGGCGGGCGCCGTCGGCGTGCCGGTGTGGCGCGGCGGGCGGGCCTTCTCGACCCGCCGCGACCCGGGCCAGGAGCACGGCGTGCTCCGGGTGCGGGAGGCCGACGGCACCGTGCGGGTGCTCGTCGACCCGATGGAGCTCGACCCGGAGGGGACGACGACGCTCGACGCGTGGTCGCCCTCCTGGGAGGGCGACCGGCTGGCCTACCAGCTCTCCACCGGTGGCGACGAGGAGTCGCGGCTGTACGTGCTCGACGTGAACACCGGTGAGCTGCTGGACGGCCCGATCGACCGGTGCCGCTACTCCCCCGTCGGCTGGCTGCCCGGTGGCGAGGAGCTGTTCTACGTCCGCCGGCTTCCGCCGGACCAGGTGCCGGCGGGCGAGGAGCAGTACCACCGCCGGGTGTGGCGCCACCGCGTCGGCGCCGACCCGTCCGGCGACCTGCTCGTGCACGGCGACACCTTCGACCCACCCACCCTGGACCCCACCAACTACTACGGGGTCCGCACCAGCGCGGACGGGCGCTGGCTGGTCGTCTCGGCGTCGGCGGGCACCGCCCCGCGCGACGACGTCTGGCTGGCCGACCTGGGCGGGTCCGGCGACCTGCGCGAGCTGCAGCGCGGCGTCGACGCCCAGACCGCCGCGTGGGTCGCGCGCGACGGCCGGCTGTACCTGCTCTCCGACCGCGACGCCCCGCGCTGGCGGCTCGCGGTCGCCGACCCCGAGGACCCGGCCACCTGGGCGCCGGCGGCGTGGACCGACGTCGTCCCGCAGCAGGAGGGCGCGGTGCTCTCCGACGTCGCGCTCGTCGATGCGCCCGACGGCGACCTGCAGGTGCTGGCGGTGCACGCCGTGGACGCCACCGACCGGCTCTCGCTCTGGGCGGGGGACGGCGGCGGCCGGATCACCGAGGTGGCGCCGCCGGGCCCCGGCAGCATCTCGGGGCTGAGTGCACCGCCCGAGGGCGGCACCACCGCGTGGGTCGGCTACACCGACTACGCGACGCCGCCGTCGGTGCTGCGCTGGGACGCCACCGCCCCCGGTGGGCTCGAGGCCTGGGAGCAGGCGGATGTCGCCGGCGACGTGCCACCGCTGACCGTCGTCGAGACGCACGCGCGGTCGAAGGACGGCACGCCCGTGCACCTGTTCGTGCTCTCGGGCACCGGTGCACCCGACCGCCCCCGCCCCACGGTCCTCTACGGCTACGGCGGGTTCAACGTCTCGCTCACCCCGGCCTACACGGCACAGGCCCTCGCCTGGGTCGCCGCGGGCGGCGTCTGGGTGGTGGCCAACCTGCGCGGCGGGTCGGAGCACGGCGAGGAGTGGCACCGCGCCGGGATGCGGGAGCGCAAGCAGAACGTGTTCGACGACTTCGCCGCCGCCGCGGAGCACCTGGTGGCCGAGGGGTGGACGACGCACCCGCAGCTGGCGGTCATGGGCGGGTCGAACGGCGGCCTGCTCGTGGGCGCCACGCTGACCCAGCGGCCCGAGCTCGCCGCCGCCGTCGTCTGCAGCGCCCCCCTGCTGGACATGGTGCGGTACGAGCGCTTCGGCCTCGGCCGCACCTGGAACGACGAGTACGGCACCGCCGACGACCCGGTGCAGCTGGGGTGGTTGCTGAGCTACTCCCCGTACCACGCGGTGCGCCCGGGCACGGCGTACCCGGCGGTGCTCGTGACGACGTTCGAGTCCGACACCCGCGTCGATCCGCTGCACGGCCGGAAGCTCGCCGCCGCGCTGCAGCACGCCACCTCGGCGGACGCCCCGATCGTGCTGCGGCGGGAGACCTCCGTCGGCCACGGCGCGCGTGCGGTCAGCCGGACCGTGGGGCTCGCGGCCGACCAGCTGGCGTTCCTGGCGGCGCACACGGGACTTCCCGGATCACCAGGCGATCGGTAACGGGATGGACACGCCCATTCGACGATGCTGACGGCACGCGTTGCGCCTGAAATGATTCCGGTAATGACCGGATCACCGACCGTGCTCGGCGCTGACGCCGGACCGGCCGCCGCCGACCGCGGCGGCTCGTGGGCTGCGGGAACGGGGCTCAGCTGAGCGCCGAGGCACCGGACGACCCCGGCGACGACGCCACCGTCCGGCAGGCCACGTTCCGCGAGGTCTTCGCCGTCCGCGAGTTCCGGCCGTTGTTCGGCACCTACCTGCTGTCCGCGGCCGGCGACGAGCTGGCCCGGGTGGCGCTGACCGTGCTGGTCTACGCGCGCACCGACTCCCCGCTGCTGGCCGCCCTCACCTTCGCCATCAGCCACCTGCCCTGGCTGCTCGGCGGGCCGCTGCTGTCGGCGTTCGCCGACCGGCTGCCGCGCCACCGGGTGCTCATCGCCACGGACCTCGCCCGAGCCGGGCTGGTGGCCCTGATGGCGATCCCGGGCATGCCGCTGCCGCTCCTGCTCGGCCTCCTGTTCGTGGTCGGCCTGTGCGCGCCCCCGTTCGAGTCGGCGCGGTCGGCGCTCATGGCCGACGTGCTCGACGGCGACCGGTACGCCGTCGCCACCTCGCTCACCGGGATCACGCTGCAGCTGGCCCAGGTGGCCGGCTTCCTCGCCGGCGGCGCGCTCGTGGCGGTGCTCAACCCCTCCGCCGCGCTGCTGATCGACGCGGCCACGTTCGTCGTCTCCGCCGTCTGGTTGTGGGCCCGGCTGAAGCCCCGGCCGGCGCCGGCGACCGACGGCGCCGGCGCGCCCGGATCGCTGTGGCGCGACGCCTCGGACGGCCTGCGGTTCATCCGGCGCAGCCCCCGCCTGCTGGCGATCGTCGCCGTCCTCTGGGTCACCACGGGCTTCGTCTACGCCTCCGAGGGGATCGCCGCGCCACTGGTGGACTCGCTCGGCCAGGGCGCGACGGCGGTCGGCATCCTGCTCGCGGCCAACCCGCTGGGGGTCACCATCGGCGGGCTGGTCATCGCGCGCCTGGTCCCGCCGGCGCGACGGGAGCGGCTCGTCGCCCCGCTGGTACTGGTCTCCCTCGCCCCGGTGCTGGTCGGCGGCGTGGTCGCGGCGGTGGCCGGCCCGGGGGCGGTGCCGTTCTGGATCCTGGTCGGGATGCTCTTCCTCTCGGGGCTCGGCGCCGCCTGGTCCATCCCGCTCAACGTCGCCTTCGTGCAGGCGGTGCCCAGCGCCTACCGCGGGCGCGCGTTCGGGGTCGCGGCCAGCGGGCTGGCCGGGGTGCAGGGCATCGGCGCGCTCGCCGCCGGCCTGGCCGCCGAGGGGCTCAGCCCGGCTGTCGTCGTGGCCCTCTCGGGCGCCCTCGGAATGATCGCGGTCGCCCCGGCGCTGAGGGCCTATCGGCGGACGCGGAACCGGGCGGACGTCGTGGTCGAGGCCGAGGGGGCTACCGGAGCATGAGCGAGTCGAGGCGGTCCCTGCCGTCGGGGCGGACCTTCTACGACGAGGTCGGGGGCGAGGAGACCTTCCGCCGGCTGGTGCAGCGCTTCTACGCCGCCGTCCGCACCGACCCCGTGCTGCAGCCGCTGTACCCCCAGGACGACTGGGAGGGCGCCGAGACGCGGCTGCGTGGCTTCCTCGAGCAGTACTGGGGCGGGCCGACGACCTACTCCGAGCAGCGCGGGCACCCGCGGCTGCGGATGCGGCACGCGCCCTTCGCCATCGGCCCGGTGGAGCGGGACGCCTGGCTCACCCACATGCGCGACGCCGTCGACTCCCTCGGGCTCCCGCCCGAGCAGGACGCGACGCTGTGGGGTTACCTGGAGATGGCCGCCCGCAGCATGCAGAACCGCTTCCCCGCCGACGCCGAGGGCTGATCCCCGGCTCCCGCCGGTCCCCGTCCGGGGACGCGAGCGCGCACCGACACTGCACGTACCGACATCGAGGAGCCCGGTGAGCCCGGCTGAAGGACCCCCTGCCCCCCACCACTCGCCCGCTCGCGGCGGGCCCCTGCAGGAGGCCGCACGCACCCTGCGCCCCGGCGCCGACTGGTGGCGCGAAGCGGTCTTCTACCAGGTCTACATCCGCAGCTTCGCCGACGGGAACGGCGACGGCGTCGGCGACCTGGCCGGCCTGCGGTCGCGCCTGCCGTACCTGCGCGACCTGGGCGTCGACGCCCTGTGGATCACGCCCTTCTTCCCCTCGCCGATGGCCGACCACGGCTACGACGTCGCCCACCCCCGGGACGTCGAGCCCGTCTTCGGGGACCTGCCGGAGTTCGACGCGATGCTCGGCGAGGCCCACGCCCTCGGCCTGCGGGTCACCATCGACCTGGTGCCCAACCACAGCTCCCACGAGCGCGAGTGGTTCCAGGCGGCGCTGGCCGCCGGCCCCGGGTCCCCGGAGCGGGCGCGCTACCTGTTCCGCGACGGGCGCGGGCCCGACGGCAGCGAGCCGCCGAACAACTGGCCGTCGGTGTTCGGTGGCCCGGCGTGGACCCGGGTGCCCGACGGGCAGTGGTACCTGCACATCTTCGCCCCCGAGCAGCCGGACCTGAACTTCGCGAACCCCGAGGTCGTGGCCGACCTCGAGGAGACGATGCGCTTCTGGCTCGACCGCGGGGTCGACGGCTTCCGGATCGACGTCGCCCACGGCATGGCCAAGCCGGACGGGCTGCCCGACATGGTCCCCATGGACGACACCGGGCTGCTCGACGACCACGGCCCCGGCGACCACCGGTTCGACCAGGACGGCGTGCACGTGGTGCACCGCCGCATCCGGGCGGTGCTCGACCAGTACCCGGGCACCATGGCCGTCGGTGAGGTGTGGGTCTCCGACGACGACCGGCTGGCCCAGTACCTGCGCGAGGACGAGCTGCAGCTGGCGTTCAACTTCAAGCTGCTCACCGCCGAGTGGACGCCGGACGGGCTGCGCGACGCGATCACCCACTCCCTCGCCGCGGTCGAGGGCACACCGGCGCCCGCGTGCTGGGTGCTGTCCAACCACGACCGCCCGCGGCACGTGACCCGGTACGGCGGCGGGGAGGTCGGCACCCGGCGAGCCCGCGCGGCCGCGCTGCTGCAGCTGGCCCTGCCGGGAGCGGCCTACCTGTACAACGGCGACGAGCTCGGCATGCCCGACGTCGACCTGCCCGACGAGGTGCTGCAGGACCCCATGTGGTTCCGCTCGGGCGGCACCGAGCGCGGGCGCGACGCCTGCCGCATCCCGGTGCCGTGGTCGGGTACCGAGCCGCCCTACGGCTTCTCGTCCGCGGCCGATACCTGGCTGCCCATGCCCGACGGCTGGGCGTCCCTGACGGCCGAGGCCCAGCGCACGGACGACGGTTCGATGCTGTCGCTGTACCGAAGCGCGCTCGCCCTGCGCGCCTCGTCCCCGCTGTTCCACGGCGAGGATCTGCAGTGGTTGCAGTCACCCGACCGTTGCGTCGCCTTCCGGCGTCCCGGCGGGCTGGTCTGCCTGGTCAACCTGTCCGGCGCCCCCCTGCCGCTGCCCGAGGGCCGGGTGCTGCTGAGCAGCGCGCCGGTCGACGACGGCAAGCTGCCCGACGACGCCGCGGTGTGGCTGCAGGCCTGAGCCGACCGGCCGGTGCCCGGGCGCCCCGCGGCGCTCGGGTACCTTGCCGCAGGCGACGCCGGGCCGGCGGCGCCCACCTACCGGTCCGATGCAGGAGCTGACATGAAGACCCGGGACCTGGCCTACATCGCTCTCTTCGCGGCGATCATCGCCGTGCTGGGCACCCTGCCCGCCGTGAACATCGGCCCGGTCCCGATCACCGCGCAGACGCTCGGCGTGATGCTCGCCGGCAGCGTGCTGGGTGCCCGCCGCGGCTTCCTGGCCGTGCTGCTGTTCCTGGTGCTGGTCGCGATCGGCCTGCCGCTGCTGGCCAGTGGCAGCGGCGGCCTCGCCGTCTTCGCCGGCCCGACCGCCGGCTACCTGATCAGCTGGCCGTTCGCCGCGTTCGCCACCGGCTGGCTGACCGAGCGGTTCTGGGCCCGCTACAACGTCGCCTGGGGCGTGCTGTTCAACATCGTCGGCGGCATGGTCGTCATCTACCTGATCGGCGTGCCGGTGCTCGCCGCCGTCGGCAACCTGTCGCTGGGCGCGGCGATCGTCTCCGGCGCCCTGCCGTTCCTGCCCGGCGACGCGGCCAAGGCGTTCATCGCCGCGGCGATCGCCGTCCAGGTGCGCCGCAGCTACCCGGTGATCGACCGACCGCAGCGGGCGCTCGCCGGCCGGTGAGGTTCCGCAGGTCGGAGCCGCGGGCCGACGCCGTCGCCGACCCGGCCCGCGGGATCGAGCTGCGGGGCGTCTCGCACCGCTACGGCGACCGCGCCGTGCTGAGCGACGTCGACCTGCACCTGACCGAGGCGCGCATCGGCGTCGTCGGCGCCAACGGCTCGGGCAAGAGCACCTTCGCCCGGTTGCTCAACGGGCTGGTCGTGCCGACGTCCGGGCAGGTGCTGGTCGACGGCCTGGACACCCGCAGCTCCGTGCGCGAGGTCCGCCGCCGCGTGGGCTTCGTCTTCCAGGACCCCGACGCGCAGATCGTCCATCCCACCGTCGCCGAGGACGCCGCCTACGGGCTGGAGAACCAGGGCGTGCCGGCCGCCGAGCGGGCGGCGCGGGTCGCCGAGGTGCTGGCGCGGTACGGGCTGGCCGGGCACGCCGACCACCCCGCGCACCTGCTCTCCGGCGGGCAGAAGCAGCTGCTGGCGATCGCCGGAGTGCTGGTCATGCGGCCCGCCCGCGTGGTGTTCGACGAGCCGACGACGCTGCTGGACCTGGTCAACGCCCGGCGCGTCGCCCGCGTGATCGACGAGCTGGAGCAGCAGGTGGTCGTGGTCACCCACCAGCTGGACCTGCTCGACGGCTTCGACCGGGTGCTCGTCGTCGACGGCGGCCGGATCGTGGAGGACGCCGCCCCGCGGGTGGCGATCGCGGCCTACCGGGCGCTGATGGAGCACCGATGACCCTCGCCCTGTACGTGCCCCGCCGCAGCCCGGTGCACCGGCTGCCCGCGGGCGCGAAGCTGCTCACGCTGGCGGCCCTCGCGGTCGCCCTGTTCGTCGTGCCGACGGTGCCCGTGGTCGCCGGCGCTCTGCTGGGCGTGCTCGCCGTCGGCATCGGACTCGCGCGCGTGCCGGCGGCGGCGCTGGCCCGGCAGGCGCGCACGGTGCTGTGGTGGCTGGTCGGCCTGCTGGTCTTCCACACCGTGTTCAGCGACCCGACCACCGCCGCGGTCACCGTCCTGCGGTTGCTGACCCTGGTGCTGGCCGCCGGCGTGGTGACGGCGACGACGCGGGTGACCGAGATGGTGGCCGTGATCGAGCGGCTGTGCGCCCCGCTGCGGGTGGTCGGCGTGCGTCCCGCGCGGATCGGGCTGGTCGTGTCGATGGCGCTGCGGTTCATCCCGGTGCTGGCCGAGCGCGCCGCGCGCATCCGGGAGGCGCAAGCGGCACGCGGCGGGTCGGCGCGCGGGATCCGGGGCGTGCGGACGACGGTGGCCCCGCTGCTGGTGCAGCTGCTGCAGATGGCGCACACCGTCAGCGAGGCGCTGGACGCCCGCGGCGCCGACGACGTCCCCCCGGCCCGGGGACGCCGCTCCCCCGCTGCCGCCGCCTGACCCCGTGGAGGCCCCCGTGCACACCGGTTCGCTGCTGGAGATCTGGACGACGCCCGCGGCCGCGGGACCCATGAGCCGGAGGCCGTCGGCACGGCTGGTGCCGGGGATGGGGCTGGACGGCGACCGCTACGCCCTGGGCGGCGGCACGTGGGCGCAGTACCCGGACCTGGAGAAGCAGCTGACGCTGATCGACCGGGACGACGTCGCCGCCGTGGCCGCCGAGATGGGCGGCGCGTTCTCGACCGCGGACACCCGGCGGAACCTGGTGACCACCGGCGTGGACCTGTCCTCGCTGGTGGGCCGGTGGTTCGCGGTGGGCGACGCACTGCTGTTCGGGATGAAGCGCTGCCCGCCGTGCACGCACCTGGAGCGGCTGACCGGGCTCAAGCTGGTGAAGGCGATGGTGCACCGCGGCGGCATCAACGCGGCCGTGTTCGGGGGCGCGGTGATCGCCGAGGGCGCCGTCGTGCGGCCGGTCCCGGAGGAGGAGGCCGCCCGCCGCGGTGCGCCGACAGGTGCCGACCGCCCCGTGCCCCGGGTCGTCAACGGCTGACCCGCCGACCGCCACGGGTCTTCGCCTGCGCTCTGCCTCTGAGTGCCACGGGGAGCAGAGGCAGAGCGTCCGTCGACCTGCTCCTCGCCGAGCTCCCGGGTGCGTGGGAGCTCAGGTGCCGGCGGGCTCGTCGGTCCAGCGGGCGAGGAACTCCTTCTCCTCCGCGGTGATCCGGCGGGGCCGGTTCAGGGCGAAGTCGAACGGCACGAGCAGCGTGCTGCCCGTGACGGCGAGCGCCCCGTGGTCGAAGAGCTCGTAGTGGCAGGTGAACGCTGCGGCGCGGATGCCGGACACCCAGACCTGCACCTCGAGGGGCTCGGCGTCGTAGACGACCGACCGCTTGTAGGCGATCTCGTGCGATGCGACGACGAGCCCGCGGCGCATGCCGGTGCTCTCGTCGTGCGTCGGCTGCTCGAAGAAGAGGTTGACCCGCGCCATCTCGAAGTAGCCGAGGAAGGCGACGTTGTTGATGTGCTGGTAGGCGTCCATGTCCGACCAGCGCATGGGGACGTGCACCGTGTGCCTCACGCCGCCACCCTGCCCTACGCCGACGGGCGAGCCGTGCCGGGGCGGCTGCATCGGGGGGCACCGGGGATCTAGCGTCGTCGATGTGGAGCCGTGGGCGGCGGATGCGCCGGGCGTGCTGACGCTCCCCTCGGGGCGGCGCGTCCGCGGGAGGTCGCTCCGGCGGGTGGCAGCGGGGCCGCAGCCGACGTTCGGGGTCTACCTGGGCGGTCGCCGGCCCCGCGTCCCGTGGGAGAGCCGCTGGGTGCGCTGGCGCGACTTCTCGCTGCCGGCCGACCCGGCGGCGCTGCGGGAGGCACTGCGGGCCGCGCTGGAACGCACCGTCGATGGTCGGGTCGAGGTCGCCTGCCGGGGCGGGACCGGGCGCACCGGTACGGCGCTGGCCTGTCTCGCGGTGCTGGACGGCGTCCCGTCCGACCGGGCCGTGGCGTTCGTCCGTCGCGGCTACCGACGTCGCGCGGTGGAGACGCCGTGGCAGCGCCGCTTCGTCGAGGGGTTCGGCTGACACGCCGGTGGCCGGCAACCGATGCCGGGGGTCATCCGCGGAGGCGCCGGGCCAGCCGCTCCTGGCCGGGTCCGGACAGTTCCCCGACCACACCGCGGCGCCCGGCCACGGTCATGAGGAGCGCCTCAGCCGTGCCCGTGACCTCGGGGCCGCGCCCGAACGTCCAGTCGACGTCCGTGGCCACCAGCCGCACGCCGCGCACGCGGAGCACCCCCAGCAGCGTCGGGGCGAACAGCGCGGTCCGCAGCGCCGGCACCACCCGCTCGGCCGGGATGGACCGGGGCACACCGAGGGGACGGCGGATGTCCTGCTGGTGGATCATCCCGTCGGTCAGCGCGATGGCTCCGCCCATCCCGGCGGTCAGCCCGGAGGGCGTGAGGTGGTCGTCCAGGAGCCGGACCAGCTCAGCAGGTGTCCGGGTGCCGTACTCGCGCAGCCCCACGGCGTTCGTGCGGTCCACCGTGAAGCGGCCGCGGAGGAACCGCTCGGCCAGCTGCCGTGTGCCGAGCTCCTCGTAGCTCAGCACGTGCGCCACCACGTCGCGGACCGACCAGCCCTCGCACAAGGACGGGGCAGCCCACTGCTCGGGGGCGAGACCCACCAGGAGCGCGCGGAGGTCCTCGCGTTCGGCCCGGGCCAGGTCCAACAAGTCCATGCGCACCCCGCGGATCGCGGTCGTGCCGGTGCACGACGAGGACGACGCGAGGCTAGGAGGCCGGAGCGCGGTGGACCAGGGGGCACGGAGCCGGACGTCCCCGGTCCCCGCCCCGGAACGCCGACGGCCGGTCCGGGCAGATGCTCCGGACCGGCCGAGGGTGCGGCGATGGAACGGCCCCGCTGCGGGGACCCGCACCGAACGTGCGAGGCGTGTGGGGCAGCGGGCGGAAGGACCCTCTTCCCCCTCGGCCCTCGCAAGCTCGGGCCGAGCCTCCGAAGAGGGCCTCAGTCGCGGGTGAGCTTGCGGTAGGTGGCGCGGTGCGGACGGGCCGCGTCCGGGCCGAGCCGCTCGACCTTGTTCTTCTCGTAGTCGGCGAAGTTGCCCTCGAACCAGAACCACTTCGAGTCGCCCTCGTAGGCGAGGATGTGCGTCGCCACGCGGTCGAGGAACCACCGGTCGTGGCTGACGACGACGGCGCAGCCGGGGAACTCCAGCAGCGCGCCCTCGAGGCTGGTCAGCGTCTCCGTGTCGAGGTCGTTGGTGGGCTCGTCGAGCAGCAGCAGGTTGCCGCCCTGCTTGAGGGTCAGCGCCAGGTTCAGCCGGTTGCGCTCACCGCCGGAGAGCACCCCGGCCGGCTTCTGCTGGTCCGGGCCCTTGAACCCGAACGCGGCGACGTAGGCGCGCGAGGGCATCTCGACGTTGCCGACCTTGATGTGGTCGAGGCCGTCGGAGACGACCTCCCACAGGGTCTTCTTCGGGTCGATGCCGCTGCGGTTCTGCTCCACGTAGGAGAGCTGCACCGTCTCGCCGACCTTGATCTCGCCGTCGTCCGGCTTCTCCTCGCCGACCAGCATCTTGAACAGCGTGGTCTTGCCGACGCCGTTCGGGCCGACGACACCGACGATGCCGTTGCGCGGGAGGGTGAAGGTCAGGTCGTCGATGAGGACGCGGTCGCCGAAGCCCTTGGTGAGGTTCTTCGTCTCGACCACGACGCTGCCCAGCCGCGGGCCCGGCGGGATCTGGATCTCCTCGAAGTCCAGCTTGCGGAACTTCTCGGCCTCGGCGGCCATCTCCTCGTAGCGGGCCAGACGCGCCTTGCTCTTGGCCTGGCGGGCCTTGGCGCCGGAGCGGACCCACTCCAGCTCCTCCTTGAGGCGCTTCTGCCGCTTGGCGTCCTTGGCTCCTTCGACCTGCAGGCGCGCGGCCTTGGTCTCCAGGTAGGTGGAGTAGTTGCCCTCGTAGGGGTACGCCCGGCCCCGGTCGAGCTCGAGGATCCACTGGGCCACGTTGTCCAGGAAGTACCGGTCGTGGGTGACCGCGACGACGGTGCCGGCGTACTTCTCCAGGTGCTGCTCCAGCCAGGCCACGCTCTCGGCGTCGAGGTGGTTGGTCGGCTCGTCCAGCAGCAGCAGGTCGGGCGCCTCGAGCAGCAGCTTGCACAGCGCGACACGGCGGCGCTCACCACCGGAGAGCACGGTGACGTCGGCGTCGCCCGGCGGGCAGCGCAGCGCGTCCATCGCCTGCTCGATGCGGGCGTCGAGCTCCCAACCGTCGGAGTTCTCGATGACCTCCATGAGCTCGCCCTGCTCGGCCATCAGCGCGTCGAAGTCGGCGTCGGGCTCGCCCATCGCCGCGCTGACCTCCTCGAAGCGGCGCAGGGCGTCGCGGAGCGGCTTGACCGCCTCCTCGACGTTGCCGCGGACGTCGAGCTCCTCGTTCAGCGGCGGCTCCTGCAGCAGGATGCCGACGGTGGCGTCGGGGGCGAGCGTCGCGTCACCGTTGGAGGGCTGCTGCAGGCCGGCCATGATCTGGAGCACGGTCGACTTGCCGGCCCCGTTGGGACCGACCACGCCGATCTTCGCGCCGGGCAGGAAGGACAGGGTGACGTTGTCGAGGATCACCTTGTCGCCGTGCGCCTTGCGCGCGCGGACCATCGTGTAGATGTACTGAGCCACTGGCTTGCCGAGCCTTCCGTCGTCTCGCGAGCGGGGGCGGGGCCGCGGGTCGCGACCCCACCCCGTACGTTCTCGCCTCCGATCCTCCCAGCCCGGGCAACTAGATGTGCGCGGGCTCCTCCGAGGGATCGAGGTCGTCCACCGAGGACAACGTCTCGTCGTCCCCCACGTAGTCCCGTCCCGCCCGCAACTCCTCGGTCGTCGGGTACGCCTCGGCCGGTTCGTCGGCCTCCGGGTGCAGCTCACCGGTCGCGGTGTCGACGCCATCCCTGCCCTCCAGGGCTCGCTCCGACCGGTCGCGCCGGAACACGGCCCTGCCCCGGGTGAGGTCGTGGCCGACCTCGAAGGCCTTGATCTGCGGCTTGCTCCGGCGACCCGTGTCGGAGTCCCAGCTGTGCGTGGTGATCGCGCCCCGGACGATGACCGGGTCGCCCTTGCTCACCGAGGCGGACACGTTGCCGCTCAGCGTGTTCCAGCACTCCACGTCGATCCAGAACGTGCCGGAGTCGACGTACTGCCCGCTGCCGGAGTCGTAGCGGCGGGCGGTGGAGGCCATGCGGAAGTTGGTCACCGCGCCGTTCTGCGTGGTCTTGCGGCGCAGGTCGTCGGCGACGTTGCCGACGACGGTGACGATGGTGTCGTTCACGGTGCTCCTCGGAGGGTGCTGCGCCGGGTGGCGCGACCGGCGCGGTGCCGGTGTGCCGTCGACCCTCACCGCCCGCCGGGGACCGGAGCAGGCCTTTCCCGGAACTGTGGACACGCCTGCCCCTTGTGGACGACCCCGCACCCGGGCGCGGTCCCCCGCGAGCGGGGCGGTGCGATGATCGGTCGCGAGCGCCCGTAGCTCAGCGGATAGAGCAGGTGCCTTCTAAGCACTGGGTCGCAGGTTCGAGTCCTGCCGGGCGCGCCTTCTGGGCGTTGACCTGCAGCGATGCGTCGAGACTTGCAGGACGTTTGAGCGCGTTACCAAAACCGTTACCCGTCAAGGGCCTCGGCCACCGCATGGCGGTCGCCCATGAGGTCACGCCCGAGGTACACCCGGGCGGTCATCGCGGGGTCGGCATGACCGAGCTGGTCAGCGATTTGCACGAGGGGAACCCCGGCCTCATGCAGCAGCGTGGCGACAGTACGACGGAAGGTGTGCGGCACTGCCCACGACAACCCCGCGTCGGCGAACAACGAAGCCAACGCCTTGGCGCAGTTGGACTGATCCCACATGCGCTCCGCGTCGGTGAGGTGCGGCGACGCGAACGCGTAGCCGGTCCCGCCGGTTCGCTCCACCCGCCGACGCAGTCGGGCGGCCAGAGTAGGAGGGAGAGGAAGGCGCCGCCGCGAGGTCTTCGACTTCGTGCCCCGGATCAGGACACTCGGCCGAGCCTCGCTGTCGGCAGGCCAGAGGTCGAAGTCTTCCCAGCGGACAGAGCGGGCCTCCGTGATCCGAACCCCAGTGAACGCCATGAAGGCCGCCAGGTCTGCCACGGCCTGACGCTTCCGGGCCGTCTGCGGCAGGAGGTTCTCCGCCGTGGCGAGCTTGTCGGCGTGTTCGATCAGCGCGGCCCGCTGTTCCCGGGTGAACGCGCGGGTCGTGTCGCGGGGTTCGCGCCCATCCCGCAGCGCCTTCGCAGCCTGCGACCGGACGACTCCCACCTGACGCAGCGCGTTGGTCGGCAACGTGCCGTTGTTCACGGCCAGGCTGAGGATGCCCATGAGTACGGAGCGGGTCGCATGAGCGGCCCCGGTTCCGTGATGATCGGCTACGCCCTGCAGGAAGGCGCGAAGCCTTTGCGGGTTGTTGGCCTCGGTGAGCGTGAGCCCTCGAAGACTTGCGCCCGCTTTGTCGACGTACCGAGCGAAGGTGCGCCCGTAGTCCTGCACCGTGCGTGGAGCGAGTCCCGAGTCAGTGCGGCGGATGCCGGCCAGCCATACCTCCCCAGCAGCCACCAGCGACATCGTGGGCGTCATGGGGACGTCGCCGACGCTGTTCAGTCGTTCGGCGAAGGCTGCCTCCAGGGCAGCTACTGCATCACCCTTGACGCGAGCCACCCGGGTCAGGTCACGCTGCACACCGTCGAAGCCCCGGTAGTAGCAACGCGCACGCCACCGCTCCGCGCTCCGACCGGAGACCGCGCGCTTCCACTTCCCTTGCTCATCACGCTTCTGAGGGGTCACGTCGATCTCGCCGCGCTCTCCCAGGCCGAGTGCTCTACCCATGACCCGGACGCTACACGGGTAACGGGAAGTAAGGTAGCAACACGTTCCTTCTCACGCCCCACGCCCCTTTGCGAGCGGCGCGGAACCGCGTCGACCCGAGGTCCGCGCGGGCAAAGTGTCGGGCTGGGGTGCCAGGGTGGGCCCGGACCGAGCCGGATGTTCGACCAGCCGGTGTTGACTGAACCAGAAGGGAGGTGCCTGTGACTTCACTGCTTCCAACACCGGCAGACGCTGCACTGCCTCCGACGGAGCTAGCCGAGTGGGCGATGTCGCGCGTAGACGGTGTCCGAGCGTTGATGCTCTACGGCAGCTATGCGCGCGGAGACGCAACGGATCAGTCCGACATCGACCTGCTCGCGCTGACCGATGGACCGCCTGGAGCCTGGCAAGAGAACCACCTCAGCCTTACCGCCTACGCACCCGGACACCTGAGAGTTCTCGCCCAGCGGGGGAGCCTCTTCGTGCTCCACCTTTGCCGCGAGGGAAAAGTCCTGCTCGACCCACACGGCACGCTGAGAGCCGCGCTTTCCAGCTATCGCCCCCCGCGCGACACGATGCGCCTGGCGTCCGAGCTCGTCGCCGCCGCTTCGGGTCTTCTTTCCGCGTCGGAGGAGGAGCGCAAGGCGCACGGTCCGGCCATGCGCGCTCTGGCTTACTACATCGTTCGAAGCTTGGCCTACGACGCTTGCGCCCGGCAGGGCGCGACAAGCTTCAGTCTGACTACCGCCTTAACCAACATAAATCGAACAGACTTACTGAAGCCTTTGAGCCGTCGGCGCCTCCCTTACTCCCCTGGACGTCTCGCCGAGGCTCTCCGCGCGACGGCAGACTTCTGCGACCTCTCTGCACCCCTCCCCTGGCCCAGTCTCACGGCGGCGGCGGTTGACTTGGCCATCGACCGTCCACTGGCCAGCTCACTCTTGTCCAGCGTGCTCATCGGTGACTCCGTCCCGTATACGTCCATCACGCTGCCCCCTTCGTGACATGAGCGGACTGCTTCTTGGCGAAGACGAGCCAGTCGCCGTAGTTGGGGATGTCCACGGCCGGCCGGATCGCCTTCAGCTTGCTTTGGCGGATCTCACACTCCTTGGGCGGCGGATCATCTTCGTGGGCGATTACGTGAACCGGGGCCCCGACTCTAAGACGGTCCTAGAGATACTCGCCGCTTGCAAGGAAGCGCTTGGTGACTCATTGGTCCTCCTGCGGGGTAACCATGAAGTCGCGTTGTTAAGAACGCTCTCCACCGGAGACGCCCGAGATCTTCTGCGTCACCGGGGCGCAAGTACAATCAAGTCTTACGTGGGGGACGTGAGCGCCGATGTGCTAGAGCGGTTCATTCGCGATTATCCGAAGGATCATCTTCGCCTGCTTGAGAGCATGCCGCTTTACGCGGAGAACTCCACGCTCCTGATCTCTCATGCTGGCTACAACCCTGCGCGACCTAGCAGTCGGACACAGGAAGATTTAACAACTGGACACTGGCCGACCCTGCTTACAGACAGCTCGGGGCGGACCCCTCGGCCATCAGTAGTGTTCGGCCACTATCCGCAGTACAGCGGTGTTCCTCTTGAGTTCGGGGCCGCGATCGCCATCGACACCGGCTGCGGCACGATCGCCTCCAATCCACTCACTGCCGTACTACTGCCCGAGCGAAGTTTTCGCCAGTACTGAGGACCGATATGCCTGACGACTTGGACGTGCTCCGCACGGCAAAAGCTACGCGCGAAGCCATCTACACGGTGCACTACGCCTGCCAGAACCTGACCGAAGTGAAAGAGGGGCCTGCCCAGGTCTACTGCGTGGCGTTCTGGGACGTGAACTCTGGCGCCTCGACCGCCTTCAGTTCATCAACGGTCGGGGCGGCTGACACCACTCCTACCGAGCGCGAAAAGCTCATCCTCGCTGGAGCTTTGCGCTTCATGCGCGAACAGGCGGGCGCCCGGTGGGTTCACTGGAAGATGAGTCGGCCAGAGTATGGCTTTGAGGCTTTGAGCGATCGCCTGCGGTGGATCGCTCCGGAGGAAGCACTGAGTCCCCCACCTGCCGATCGCCGGTACGACTTGGACGCGATCGTCGCCGACCGCTACGGGCGCGATTACGCTCCACATCCACGGCTACCAAACCTAATCGCCCGTAACGGCCTAGCTACTCGTAACGCCAGGTGGGCGGCTGACGAGCCGGCGCTCGCTACACAGGGACAGCACCTAGCTATACAACAGAGCGCAACCGAGAAGGTTCGGCTTCTCGCCGAACTACTAGATCGGCTTCTACAGGGACGCTTGCAGACTGAGAATAGCGCTGGCGAGGTGAGCTTTGCTGGAGCTCACCTCGATGCGGTCCGCGTCGTCCTCGCACTCGGAGACAAGTTCCTTCTCGTCAGCCGTGCCATAAAACGGAGGCACGGTGGTCGACCCACACTGGAACTCAACGATGAGTACGACACGCAGGACTTGATGCGGGGCCTGCTGGTTCAGTTTTTCGATGATGTCCGAGATGAAGAGTGGTCGCCGTCGTACGCGGGCGGAGGGAGTCGCATTGACTTCTTGCTGCCGCAGACCCGACTGGCGGTCGAACTTAAGATGACTCGCGCGTCGATGTCCGCGAAGGAACTCGGAGAACAGCTAATCGTTGATCGAGAGAAGTACGAGCGCCATCCTGACGTCGGCCACTTGGTGTGCCTGGTGTTCGACCACGAAGGCCGACTTCCTAATCCGCGAGGCATCGAACAGGATCTTGATCGGACGGCCGGGGGCCAAGGCCTCTCGACAACCGTCAAGATCATCGATCGCTGAGCCTGCTGGAAGCGCCCAACCACCCTGGCCCTAAGGCCCATTCGTGCCGGCGTGTTGAGCGTCAGGGCGGCCCACAGGTGCACACAGGCACAGAGGTCGAACCAGCGTGCGGGGCACGTTATGGCGCTCAGGGACGGGAGGGTGGGGGGCTGACCCCTTTAGCTCCTCGAAGGGCACCGCCTGTAGATAGCAACCCGGAAGTTGCCACGGTTCCAGGGTCGTTGGTGGCACAACGACAACCGCCCCCGGACAGTGATCGTCCGGGGGCGGCAGCGTGTGTGGGTCAGGCGGTCTTGACGGTGACGGCGTTGTGCGACGACACGAGGCGGTAGCCGAGAGACCCGGCGGCACGGGTCAGCACGTCCAGCATCGCTTCCGACGGCGAGACGATCGGCACGCGCTCACCACGGACGAGGACGGCGGTGGGGCGGTTGCCGATCCAGTGCGTCTCCCAGCCGAAGGGCATGCCCGCGCCCATCGGGACTCCGACGGCCCGAGCGTCGGCGATCGCCTCGGCCATGAGTCGCTGACGGCTGTTGACGCCTTCTGTCAGCTTGGTCAGCGCGGCGGTCACCTCGTCGACGGCGACGTCCTCGGCGCCGATGCCAGGTGTTGCCACGCGGTCGGCCAGTACCTCCGCCCAGTGCTCGGCCAGCGCGGGTGCCTCAGCGGCGCGTGCGGCCGCGACGGCATCGGCGGCAGAGGCAGCGAGTCCCCGACGCACGGTGACGTCTGCGTCAGCGGACAGAAGATCCATGCCAGTGACGGTGGTATCGCCGTTGCGGTTCCGCTTGATCAGGTCGGCGTGGTGTTCCTCCGCCGCTGCCAGCGCGGCGACCGCGTCGGCGTGAGCCCGTTCTGCTGCCTCGCGGTTCCGGCGGGCAGCCTCGTACACGGCGGCGGCGGCGTTGGTCTTGGTCTTACGGGGTGTGGTCACGGGGACCGGTCTCCTGTTCTGCTCCGCCCCCTGGCGGAGCTGTTGAAGGCATGCCCGAGAGGGCCCCCGGAGGGGGCCTGTTCACGGGTCATGGGATGCGTGCCGCCGGGATGGCCCTCGGGATGAGGCGCAGACGGTTCCCGGCGTTCCTCGTCTCCTACGTCGCCGTTGACCTAGAAGACTTAGAGAGGGCGGACACGTAAGCGCAGGTCAAGGGCGTGCGACCTTGCACTGAGTGCCAACCGAGATGGCAGTGAGTGGCAGCTATCGCCCCGAAGCGGGGCACTGAGTGCGAAGTGCCTCAGCCTGTGACGGCGCGCAGGTGGCGTCCCGCGCGTCGTTCCGGGTCGTGGACGGGGCAGGGCGTGTGCTCGGTGGAGAAGCCCCCGCGCCCACCCTCGATAGCGTGCCCAGGGACGATGAGGCAGCGCGCCCCCGACCCCTCGGCCAGCCATGCGTTCCGTACGGCGGTCTTGATTGCGCGGGTGACGTCACTGCTGGCCGGCTGGCGCAGGACGCCGTTCGCGTCGATCGTGCTGAGCGCCAGGCGCACCTCTCCCGGCCCGAAGTTCGCGTGCCCATTCCCGAGGTGGTGGCCATAGGCCAGGCACGCCACGCGCAGCCACAGCGGGAGACGAGGGCTGCCCGCCTTCTCTGCCCACGCGTGCTGGAAGTGCTTGGCCCACGCAGGCTGACGGGCTCTCACGCGCCCGCCTCCGGTTCCTCGACGTCCCCGACTCGGACACGAGGCGCGGTGGCCAGCCCCGCCAGCGCACGGGACGGCACCTGCGTCCGCGCCAGCACGGTCCACCTCGGTCCCCGTCGCAGCGCGGTCAGGTGCAGCGAGTCCCCGGCGGTGAAGGCCAGCCGCGTCCCGTCGGGCATGGCCTCGTACTCGTCCACCGTGGGGGTAGACCAGTCCTCGACCGTCGTCCACTTGGACTCGTAGCTCGGCGCACGCTTGGGCCGGTCGATCTTGCGGCGGAACCGCGAGGCGTCGGGGGTCGGGGATGCCTCCGTGGTGGTCACGAGGACACCGCTGGCGGCTCGCAGGACGTGCCCACACGGGCGGGGCACCCGAGGACACGGGCGAAGCTTGCGGGCCTGCCTGACCGGGCGCTCACGCGCCCACGGGTGTACGCCCGCCACGAGGGGTGAGACGTCTCCTCGGGGAAGGTGGCGACGATGGGCGCGCACAGCTCGCACGGCGGGTGCGGCACGCGCGTCCAGCCCAGCGCGTGCCCCCACGAGGCGGAGGCGGCGCAGCGGTCGCAGAGGCCGGCGAGGTACGCGTAGGCATCACGACGGCGATCCCACGCGGCCGCCTGGCCGATGTTCTCGGGACCGTCTGCGCCAGACGTCGCGGCGCTCACGCGGCGCTCACCGTCTGCACGAGACGTGCAGCCTCGTAGGCCTCCACGTCTGCCAGGCGGTAGAGCACACGACGCGAGCTGAGAGAGATGTACGGAACCCCGCGCCGCTCCATGCGCAGATTGGCGAGGTGACCCGTCGACGTGTGGTGGCGCTGTGCCAGCTCACGGGTGGTCAGGAAGACCGCGGGGGTCTCAGACGGGTTGGTACTGAACAATTGAACGGACCTCCGGATACACGTTCCCTGCGAACTGGCGTATCGCCAGGAACCGGGCGATGCCCGGCTGCAAGGTCGGTGTGTGCATGTATGTGGTCACGCAGCGCGGCGCGCTACGCGGCCTGCCGGGTGGCCCCGGCGAGACATGTCGTCCTCGGTCTCTCTGCTCAGTGATCAACGCACCGTGTGGGCGTTCCTCCCCATCATGACCCACGAACGGGTCTACGCCGAGGGTCTGACGGAACGTGTCTCCCACGCGAGCATCGATCCGTCACAGGCAGAGATGTGCCGGCTGAGCTGCCTGGCGGCGTTGAGACCTGCTCACCGACCTCAGCGAAGAGTTTCCTGCACTGTTACCCGTCACATCGGTAACGGCACCTGACGCTGCCTGATCCATACTGACCCGACAGAGCTGCTTGAACCGGGAGAACCGCAGCTAACAGTGGGTTTAGCGTGACCTACGTGATGCCAGCTGAGTGGTGCGACTACTAAGCACTTGGTCGCAGGTTCGATCCCTGCCGGGCGCGCCGCCGGTCGGCCTTCTCGTCACTCCCCTGCTGCAGGATGCGCGCTGCCGGCACCCCCACCGGGTGCCCGACCCGCAGGAGATGGTGACCATGGCGCCTCCCGACCACCGCACCGAACCGCCGCTAACGGGCGGGGAGGCGACGCTGCTGACCGGCTTCCTGGAGTTCCACCGGCAGACGCTGGAGTGGAAGTGCGCCGGCCTGACCCCCGAGCAGCTGGCCACGCGGGCCGTCCCGACCTCCGAGCTCACGCTGCTGGGCATGGTGCGCCACCTCGCGGCGGTGGAGACCGGCTGGCTCGTCGGCTTCGGCGGCCTCCCCCACGACCTGTGGCCCGACGTCGTCCGCGACCGCGACGAGCAGTGGCGGGTCGACCCCGGCACCGTCACCGCGGACGACGTGACCCGGGCGTGGGCGACCTGGCGGGCGGCGGCCGACGCGGTCGGCGGGGTGGCCCGCCGGCTGCCGCTGGACACCGAGGACCGACCGTGGGGCCGCGAGGACGCGTTCTCGCTCCGCTGGATCCTCCTCCACCTGATCGAGGAGTACGCCCGGCACAACGGCCACGCCGACCTGATCCGCGAGGCCCTGGACGGCGCCACCGGCGAGTGACCCGACCGCGGGGCTCCGAGGAACGGGCACCCCGTGCGGCGGGCTGTTGGAGCGCCGGGCGGCCGGGTAGGGGGGCGGGCATGGCGACGAACGGGACGACGACGCTGGAGGTCCACGAGGCCGGGTTCGACGGGACCGTGACCATCGAGCACGGCACCGTCCGGGTGACCGGGACCCGCCCGCAGGACGGGGCCGCCGTGGTCAAGGACGTGCCCGCCGACCGGGACCCCGAGCTGACCCGGCTGGTCGAGCGCGCCATCGACGGGGACACCGGGGTGGCCGGACAGCTGCTGGCCCACGTCGGCGTGACCGACCCGGCCTGAGCCGGCCGGTCAGCGGGGCGCGGGCGGCTTCAGGACGGCGAACGGATCGGTGACCTCCAGCCCCGACGTGACGAAGCGGTAGAGCGCCGCGGGGCGGCCCCCCGCCCGGCCGGGCGCCGCGAGCTCGCCGGTCGGCTCCAGCACGCCGCGGCGCAGCAGCACCCGCTGCAGGTTGGTCGCGGTCACCTCGTAGCCGAGCGCGGCGACGTAGATCTCGCGCAGCTCGGCGACGGTGAACGTCGGCGGGGCGAGCGCGAAACCGACGTTGGTGTACGAGAGCTTCGCCCGCAGCCGCTCCAGGGCCGATCCGACGATCGAGCCGTGGTCGAAGGCCGTCCCCGGCAGCGCGTCGACCGGGTGCCAGGCGGTGTCCTCGGGCAGCACCGGGTCCAGGTCGCCCGGGATCAGGCCGAGGTAGGCGGTCGCCACGGTGCGGCTGCGCGGGTCGCGGTGCGGGTCGCTACGGGTCTCCAGCTGTTCCAGGTGCGCGAGCTGGGCGACCTCCACCTTCGACGCGAGCTGCCGACCGACCGATGCGCCGAGCGTCTCCTCCGGCAGCAGCGGCCCGCCTGGCAACGCCCAGGAACCGGCGAACGGCTCCTTGGCCCGGTGCCAGAGCATCACGTGCAGGCGCGCGCTCCGGACCTGCAGCACCACCGCGAGCGCCTGGTGCGGATAGGCCGGCCGCTCGGGCGAGGACCAGACGGACGTCACGGATTCCATGCTAAGTTTCTCGGCAGAGGTTTTCGCCTGATAGTCCGAAACCCCCACTCCTCCGGAGGTCCCGGTGACCGCAACGCTCCCCGCTCCCACCACCGCGCAGTGGACGCCGGAGCAGTGGCAGGACTGGCGCGACGAGGTCCGCCGGCTGGCCGCCGAGCGCGACGCCGTCGTCCTCGCGCACAACTACCAGGCCGCCCCGATCCAGGACGTCGCCGACCACGTGGGCGACTCCCTCGCCCTGTCCCGCATCGCCGCGGCCAGCACCGCGAGCACGATCGTCTTCGCCGGCGTCCACTTCATGGCCGAGACGGCGAAGATCCTCAGCCCCGAGAAGACCGTGCTGGTGCCCGACGCCGCCGCCGGCTGCTCGCTGGCCGACACGATCACCGCCGACCAGCTCCGCGCGTGGAAGGCCGAGCACCTGGGCGCCGCCGTCGTCTCGTACGTGAACACCACCGCCGAGGTGAAGGCGGAGACCGACATCTGCTGCACCTCCTCCAACGCCGTCGAGGTCGTGGACTCGATCCCCGCCGACCGCGAGGTGCTCTTCCTCCCCGACCAGTTCCTCGGCGCGCACGTCCAGCGGGTCACCGGCCGGCAGAACATGCGCATCTGGATGGGCGAGTGCCACGTGCACGCCGGCATCTCCCCCACCGACCTGCGGCAGAGCATCGAGGACGCGCCCGACGCCGAGGTGCTCGTGCACCCCGAGTGCGGCTGCGCCACGAGCGCGCTCTGGATGGTCGGCCAGGGCGACCTGCCGTCGGACCGGGTGCACGTCCTCTCCACCGGCGCGATGCTCGACCAGGCGAAGCGGACGACGGCGAAGCGCGTGCTGGTCGCCACCGAGATCGGCATGCTCCACCAGCTGCGCCAGGCCAACCCGGCCGCCGCCTTCGAGGCGGTCAACCCGCGCGCCGAGTGCCCCTACATGAAGATGTCGACGCCGGAGAAGCTGCTGCGCGCGCTGCGCGAGGGCCGCGACGAGGTCACCGTCGACCCGGAGATCGCCGCCCGCGCGCGGTCGGCCGTCGAGGCGATGATCGCCCTCGGCACCCCGTCGCTGGTCGGCGAGTGACGGTGGGGCCCCGCCGCACCGCGCCGGTCGCCCCCGCCGTCGTCCCGGCCCTCGCCCTGCCGGCACCGGGCTGGTCCCGCACCACGGAGGTCGCGGTGGTCGGCAGCGGCGCCGCCGGGCTGATGACCGCGCTCGCCCTGGCCGAGGCAGGACGCCGGGTTGCCGTCGTCACCAAGGGCCCGCTCGGCGCCGGCAGCACCCGCTGGGCGCAGGGCGGCCTGGCGGCGGTGCTCGGTGCCGACGACGACGCCGCACTGCACCTGCAGGACACGCTCACCGCCGGGGCGGGGCTGTGCGACGAGGCGGCGGTGGCCGCGCTCGTCGCCGAGGCCCCGGCCGCGGTCCGGCTGCTGCAGCACCTCGGGGCGCGGCTCGACGTGGATGCGCACGGCGCCCCGGCGCTGACCCGGGAGGGCGGGCACAGCCGTGACCGGATCGTGCACGCCGGTGGTGACGCCAGCGGCGCCGAGGTCACCCGCACGCTCGTCGAGGCGCTGGGCGCGGCGGGCGTGGAGGTGCTCGAGCACACGGTCGCGCTCGACGCGCTGCGCGCCGCCGACGGCACGGTGGTCGGACTGCGGGTCGCCCGGGTCGCCGCCGACGGCACCCTCGCCGACGCCGGGGACCTGCGCTCGCACGCCGTCGTCCTCGCGACCGGCGGCTACGGGCAGGCCTACGCCGCCGCCACCAGCCCCGCGGGCACGACCGGCGACGGGCTGGCGCTCGCGCTGCGCGCCGGCGCCGAGGTCGCCGACGTCGAGATGGTGCAGTTCCACCCGACCGTGCTCTGGCAGGGGCCGGGCGCCGCCGGGCAGCAGGTGCTGATCTCCGAGGCGGTGCGCGGCGAGGGCGCGGTACTCGTCGACGGCGACGGACGGCGGATCATGGCCGGCGCGCACCCGCTGGCCGACCTCGCGCCCCGCGACGTCGTCTCGGCCACCATCGCCGCCCACCTGGCCGCCACTGGCGAGGACTGCGTCTTCCTCGACGCGACGGACCTGGGGGCCGGCTTCCTGGAGCGCCGGTTCCCCGGCATCCTCCGCGCCTGCCGCGCGGCCGGGTTCGACCCGGCCACCAAGCCGGTGCCGGTGGCCCCGGGCGCCCACTACACCTGCGGCGGCGTGCTCGCCGACCTCGACGGCCGCACCAGCGTCCCGGGGCTCTTCGCCGTGGGCGAGGTCGCCTGCACCGGTGTGCACGGTGCGAACCGGCTGGCGTCGAACTCGATCACCGAGGGGCTGGTCGCCGCCCGCCGCTGCGCCGACCTGCTGGACGCCACGCTCCCCGCGGGCACACCCGCCACCCCCGCCTCCCCCCGCGCCCTGGCGACCGGTGCGGTGGACCCCGCGTCGCGTGCGGCCATCGGTGCGGCCACCAGCCGGCACGCCGGGGTCGTCCGCACCGCCGACGGCCTGACCGAGCTCACCGGCACGCTGGCCGCCGCGCCCCGCCTGCCCGCCGGCCGGCCGCTCGACCTGGCCGCCGTCGAGGCGACCGCGGTGCACACGGTCGCCACCCTGCTGGCCACCGCGGCGCTCGCCCGCCCGGAGAGCCGCGGCTGCCATCGGCGCGCCGACGCCCCCGGCACCCGGCCCGAGTGGCAGCTGCGGCTCGCCCACCGCATCGACGCCTCCGGCCACCTGCACACCCGCACCGTGCCGCTGAGCGCGCGCGGCACCCGGCAGACCCAGGGAGTGGCATGACCGGCACCGAGTGGCACCCGCTGCGACCGGAGCTGGCCGATGTCCTCCGCGACGGCGGCCTGGACCCGGCGGGCGTCGAGCGGGTGATCCGCCGGGCGCTGGACGAGGACCTGGCGCTCGGCCCCGACGTCACCACGGCCGCCACGGTGCCGGCCGACGCCCGCGCCTCCGGTGACGTGGTGCCGCGTTCGCCCGGCGTGCTGGCCGGTGTCCCGGTCGCCGCGGCGGTGTTCGCCATCGTCGGCGGGGACGACGTCGCCGTGACGGTGCAGGCCGCCGACGGGATGGCGGCCCGCACGAACGCCCCCGTGCTCACCGCGACGGGGCCGACGCGGTCCCTGCTGACGGCGGAGCGCACCGCGCTCAACCTGGTCGGTCACCTCTCCGGCATCGCCACGTTGACCCGGCGCTGGGTCGACGCCGTCGAGGGCACCGGCGCCGCCATCCGCGACACCCGCAAGACGCTGCCCGGGCTGCGCGTGCTGGAGAAGTACGCCGTCCGCTGCGGCGGCGGGGTCAACCACCGCATGGCCCTGGGCGACGCCGCCCTGGTCAAGGACAACCACGTGGCGGCAGCAGGCGGCATCGCAGCGGCGGTGGAGGCGGTGCGAGCGCACTCCCCGCAGATCCCGCTCGAGGTGGAGTGCGACACCCTCGACCAGGTGCGCGAGGCGATCGACGCCGGCGTGCAGCTGGTGCTGCTCGACAACTTCTCGCTCGCCGACACCCGCGCGGCGGTGGAGCTGGTGGGCGGCACCGGCGTTCGGCTGGAGGCCAGCGGCGGGCTGTCGCTGGAGCGGGCCGCCGAGGTGGCGGCGACCGGCGTCGACTATCTCGCCGTCGGCGCGCTCACGCACAGCGCTCCGGTGCTCGACCTCGGCTTCGACCTGCGCTGACCCGCTGCCCGGCCGCCGCTCTGGGGGTATTCCTCGCGCCTCGGGAGTCCTGCAGCACCCCCAGAGCGCGGGCAGCACCCTTAGAGCGGCTCGCGGGCGGGGCGCTCAACGAGGAATCGGCGGGCCCGCCGCTCGTTGCGGAGCACCAGCGGGAGGAGCACGGCCATGCCGAGGGCCATCACCACGACCAGGCCCAGGCGCCAGGGCGACGGCGAGCCGATGAACTGCCCGACGAACATGAGCAGCAGGCCGAGCTGGAGGATCAGCAGCCACCGCTGAGCGGTCAGCCGCTCGGCCAGGTGGCGTACCAGGGGCACGTGCGTCGGATCGACCGGCACGCTGCCGCGCAACTCCTGCAGGAGCAGCTTCTGCTGTCGACGGTCCAGCACCGTCAGGGGGCTGCGCAGGCCGCCGAGCCGACGGGTGGCACGCCACTGCCCGATCGCGCCGACCGCCACAAGCACCCACGCGGACATGGCGGCGACGAGCGCTGCGATCTCCTGCCAGAGCGGTTCGTCCTCCGTCGCGGACGGCTCGCCGCCCGCCCACGCAGCCACCGCGAAGGCGATGGCCACGCACAGCACGAGCAGGCCCGCCACCAGCAGGACGACGAGCCGGCGTCCCCGGCGGACGCGCGCCTCGAGCGCCTCGGACGGCAGCCCGTCGAGAATCCGCCGGGCTTCAGCCCAGGCCTCGGCATCGGTGGTGGGCACCCGCAGAGTCTGGTGTGGAACCGGCACCGACGCGCCCGCCTCCAGCGGATTCCACCGGGCGGGTGACGCCGCCCGACGTCAGCAGTTGTCGACACGTGGTGGTGTCGACAGGCCGGAAGACGACGACGAGTCGACACGGACGCCGCCGGGGCGGGCCCGCGGCGCTACCGCGAGTCCGGGTGCACCCAGCCGATCGCGGGCGCGACGTGCTCGACGATGGTCCGCAGCAGGTGGGCGTTGTACACGACGCCCAGCATGTTCGGCACGGTGAGCAGAAGGCTGTCGGCCTCGCGGACGGCGGCGTCCTTGGCCAGCTCCTCGGCGAGCACGTCGGGCTCGCCGGTGTAGCTCTTGCCGAAGCGGGCCCGCACGCCCTCGAGGATGCCGACCTGGTCCTCACCCTCGCGGCCGCCGCCGAAGTACTGCCGGTCCAGGTCGCTGGTGATCGGCAGCACGCTGCGGCTCACCGAGACCCGCGGCTCGCGCTGCCACCCCGCCTCGGCCCAGGCGGCGCGGTAGCGGGCGATCTGCTCGGCCTGCAGCTCGTCGAAGGGGACGCCGGTGTCCTCGACCAGCAGGGTGGAGCTCATCAGGTTCAGCCCCTGCCGCGCCGTCCACTCCGCCGTCGCGCGGGTGCCCGAACCCCACCAGATGCGGTCGGCCAGCCCCGGCGACTGCGGCTGGATCGCGAGCTTCCCCGTCGCGCCACCGGTCATCCGCGGGTCGGCGTCCACCACCGGCTGCCCGTTGATCGCCGCGAGGAAGAGGGCGGTCTTCTGCCGGGCCAGCTCGGCGTCGGTGCTGCCCTCGCCGGGCACGTACCCGAACGCCTCGGACCCGCGCAGCGCCGTCTCCGGTGATCCCCGGCTGACGCCCAGCTGCAGCCGGCCGTCGGCGAGCAGGTCGGTCGCCGCCGCCTCCTCGGCCATGTAGAGCGGGTTCTCGTAGCGCATGTCGATGACGCCGGTACCGAGCTCGATCCGGCTGGTGCGGGCCGCCATCGCGGCCAGCAGCGGGAAGGGGGAGGCGAGCTGGCGGGCGAAGTGGTGCACCCGCACGTAGGCGCCGTCGAGCCCCAGCTCCTCGGCGGCCACCGCGAGCTCCACGCTCTGCACGAGGGCGTCCCGCCCGGTGCGCACCTGCGAGCCCGGGATGGGCTGCCAGTGCCCGAAGGACAGGAAGCCGATCCGCTTGTCCACGACTGGTCCTTTCGTCGATGTCTGCTCCAGCAGCACCCGGGGACCGGCCCGGATTCCCGTGCCCTGTGGCAGATCACCGCAGCGGACGCGATGGGTGGGACGGGTGAGGTCTCCTGCGACGGAGTGTGACGGGACGATCACGACTCTCCGTGAACCGGTTCCGTCACTTCTCGCCTGCGATGCGTGACGCTGTCCGGGTGAGCCTCCCCGCACCCGAGATGCCCCGTTCCCCGGGCACGCCCGGCGGTGGCGCCGGGCAGCGCTTGCGGGCGATCGACACGCTGCTCGCCGACCGGGGCCAGCTGTTCCAGGCCCTGTTCCTCGGCGCTCCGATCGCCAAGGCCCTCGTCGACCTCGACGGGCACGTGCTGGTCGCCAACCCGCGGATGTGCGCCCTCACCGGCCGCACAGCCGAGAACCTGGCCGGCCGGCACATCGACCTGCTGGCCCACCCCGACGACCCGCCGGTGGGCGACCTCGGCCTGGAACCAAGCCCGGGTGAGCCCGCGCTCGATCCGAACCTGCTGCTCGACGGCGAGCGCCGGCTGCGCCGCTCCGACGGCACGGAGCTGTGGGTGGTCCAGTCCCACGAGGTGGTGCGGCAGAACAACGGCACGGCGCAGTTCGTCGTCCTCTCGCTGGTCGACGTCACCGACCGCCGCCGCGCGGAGGAGGACGCCGTCCGCCGCGCGTTCATGGACCCGCTCACCGGCCTGCCCAACCGCCGCGCCCTCACCGACCGGCTGCGGCACGCCGTGGCGCTCTCCCGGCGCCGGGGCCTGCAGGTCGGCCTGGTGCACCTCAACATCGACCGGTTCCAGGCGGTCAACGACGCCCTCGGCCACGAGGCCGGCGACCTGCTGCTCAGCCAGTTCGCCGACCGGCTGCGGTGGAGCACCCGCGTCGAGGACACCGCCGTGCGCCTGGGCGCCGACGAGTTCCTCGTCGTCGCCGAGGACGTCGAGGACCTCGACGGGCTGCGCGCCCTGGCCGACCGCCTGCTGAGCGTGCTCGACGAGCCGTTCGTGGTGAACGGCCGGGAGATCACCCTCTCGGCCAGCGTGGGCCTCACGCTCGGCGCCGACATGACCCCCGACGACCTGCTCCGCCAGGCGCAGAGCGCGCTGACGAAGGCCAAGGCCGACGGCCAGCGCGCCCGCATCGAGGTGCACGAGGGGGCGCTCAGCCGCAGCGACGTCGACGCGCTGCAGCTGGAAACCGAACTGCGGCACGCCCTCGACCACGACGAGCTGCGACTGTTCTACCAGCCGATCGTGCACCTGGCCGACGAGACGCTGCTCGGCTACGAGGCGCTGATCCGCTGGCAGCACCCCACCCGCGGCCTGCTGCCGCCCGGCGTCTTCCTGGACGTCGCGGAGAACAACCGGCTGACCTCGAAGCTCGGCGCGTGGGTGCTGCGCCGCGCCTGCCTGGACGCCGCCACCTGGGCCGACGACCTGCGGGTGCACGTCAACATCTCCGCCCGCCACCTCGCCGAGGACGGCTTCAGCGAGCTGGTCGCCGCCGCGCTGGAGGAGTCCGGCCTGCCGCCGCACCGGCTCGAGCTGGAGATCACCGAGTCGACCGCGCTGTTCGCCGCCGAGGCGACGCTGCACTCGGTCGCCGTCGTCACCGAGCAGGGCGTGACGCTCGCGCTGGACGACTTCGGCACCGGGTACTCGGCGATCACCGCACTGCACCGGCTGCCCATCCACACGGTGAAGATCGACCGGTCGTTCGTGGCCGACGTCGTCACCGAGCCCTCGACGGCGGCGCTCGTGCACGGGCTGCTGCAGCTCGGCCGCGGCATGGGCCTGCAGGTCATCGCCGAGGGCATCGAGGACCTCGACCAGGCCGCCTGGCTGCTCGACCACGGATGCGCCATGGCGCAGGGCTACGCGTTCGGCCGCCCCGCGCCGCTGCCCAGCCCGGCGGAGGTGCTCATCGGCGAGGTCACCGAGACCCCGGCCGAGGACGTCGCCGGCAAGCTGCTGCCCGAGCCGCCGGCGCCGCTCCCGCTCCCCCGCCAACGGCCGCCCTCGACCCCGCGGGGGCACGACGTCACCGACACCGGCCGGTTGTCGGCCCGCACGCTCTTCGACGAGCTCGCCGACCCCGACGAGGACTAGGTCCTCACTGCTTCATGGCGGCGAGCTGGATCAGGTTGCCGCAGGTGTCGTCGAGGACGGCGGTGACCACCGGCCCGAGGTCGGTGGCGTCCTGGGTGAACTCCACACCCAGGCCCTTCAGCCGCTCGACCTCGGCGTGCACGTCGTCGACGGCGAACTGGGTGAACGGGATGCCGTCGGCGACCAGCGCCTCCTTGAGCGGGCGTGCCGCGGGGTGGCCGTCGGGCTCCAGCAGCAGCTCGACGCCGTCCGGGTCGGCTGGCGAGACCACGGTGAGCCAGCGCGCCTCGCCGGCGGGCACGTCGGTCTTCTTCACGAACCCCAGCTTCTCGGTGTAGAAGGCGAGCGCCTTCTCCTGGTCGTCGACCCACACGCTGGTGAGGTGGATGCGCATCACGGTGTCGGTTCCTCTCGCTGGATCGGCCACCGCTCGACGATCGAGCGCAGCGGGCCCGTGTCGAGGTGGTGGAACTTGTACCGGCCCTGCCGCCGGGTGCGCACCAGACCGGCCTGCTCCAGCACCGCGAGGTGCTGGGAGATGGCCTGGCGCGAGGAGGCCAGCCCGTGCTTCATGGCCAGCCGGCCGCAGATCTCGAACAGCGTCTGACCGTCCCGGTCGTGCAGCTCGTCGAGGATCGTGCGTCGGGTCGCGTCACCGAGCGCCTTGAACAGCTCCGGGTCCGTGTCCACGGCTCAGTATCAGGCAAGTACTCACTTGCCTATCAAGGTGTTTCGTCGTCCGTGCCGGTACGGGGCGTCAGGGACGCGGGAGCGCCAGGGGCACCGGACGCTTGGGCGCCCGGCCGTCACCGGAGGACCGGCCGCGCAGCCGCCGGCCGATCCAGGGGGCCACGAAGCCGCGCACCCAGGCCGCCTCCTCGGCCAGGGCCGCCCGCAGCTCGCGCGGCGGCTGCGGCGGGAGCGGGGTGCGCCAGTCCTCGCCGTCGGCCCCGGGAAGGCCCAGCGCCGCAGCGGCGGCCAGCGCCATCCGGCGGTGCCCCTCGTCGGTCAGGTGGATGCGGTCGGTGTCCCAGAGCCGGAAGTCCTGGAGCCACTGCGCCCCCCACTGGTCCAGGACGACGGCGCCCTGGCGGGCGGCGATCGACCAGATGTTGGCGTTGAAGACGGCGATCTTGCCGCGGACCCGCCGCAGGATCGGGGTGTTGCGGGTGTCGACCGCGGTGGCCAGCAGCACGTCGGCGCCCGCGGCGCGGAGGCCGACGACGGCCGCCTCCAGCGTGGCGGCGAGCTGGTCCGGGTCGGCGCCGGGGCGCATCAGGTCGTTCCCGCCGGCGACCAGGCTGACCAGGTCCGGCTCGGCCTCGAGCGCCACCGACACCTGCTCGTCGACGACCTGGTGCAGCAGCCGGCCACGGATCGCCAGGTTCGCGTACTCGACGTCGGCGTGCGGCGCCGCGGCCACGAGGTGCTCGGCCAGCCGGTCGGCCCAGCCGCGGAACTCTCCCGGGCGCTCGGGGTCGGGATCGCTCAACCCCTCGGTGAACGAGTCGCCGAGAGCGATGTAGCGGTGCCACGGGGAACGCGACGAACGGTCGAACTGCACGACGCAACTCCAGCACGGGCGCCGGCGCCGCCGTCGCGGGGGTGCGGCCGCCGCGACCTCCCGCCCCTGCACCGCGGTCGCGAGCCCAGCCGTACGCGCACGGGGCGGTGGCCACGGGGCTGGGGTGACGGGCCGCTCAGCCGCGGTAGGTCTCCAGCAGCCGCAGCCAGATCTCGCTGATCGTCGGGTAGGCCGGAACGGCGTGCCAGAGCCGGGCGATCGGCACCTCGCCGACGACGGCGATCGTCGCCGCGTGCAGCAGCTCGGCGACCGCCGGGCCGACGAAGGTCACGCCCAGCAGCACCTCACGCTCGGTGTCGACGACCGCTATCGCCGTCCCGGTGTAGCCGTCGGCGAACACCGAGGCGCCCGCGACGCTGCCGATCGGGTACTCGACGACGCGGTGCGGCAGGCCGGCGTCCCGCGCCTCGGCCGCGGTGCGCCCGACGCTGGCGACCTGCGGCGAGGTGAACACCACCGACGGCGTCGCGACGTCGTCGGCGGTGGCCACGAACGGCGACCACGGTGCGGTGTCCACCTGCTCGCCGCGGGCCCGTGCGACGATCGCCGCCCCTGCCTGGCGGGCCTGGTACTTGCCCATGTGGGTGAGCAGCTGCCGGCCGTTGACGTCGCCGATGCCGTAGAGCCAGGGCACCCCCTCGACCTGCAGCGTGGCGTCGACGGGCAGGTACTCCCCCGGCTCCAGCCCGACGGTCTCCACCCCGAGGTCGGTGGTGCGCGCGGCCCGGCCGATCGCGACCAGCACCTCGTCCCCGCGGACCTCGCCGTCCGCCGTCGTCAGCACGACCTCGGTGCCGTCGCGGCGGGCGGCGGTGACCTCCGTGCCCAGCCGCACGTCCACGCCGGCTTCCCGCAGCGCGCCGGCGACGGCGTCCCCGGCCTGCGGCTCCAGCCGCGGCAGCAGGCGGTCGCCGCGCTGCAGGACGGTGACCTGCGAGCCCAGCGCCTGCCAGGCCGTGGCCATCTCGCAGCCGACGTAGCCGCCACCGAGCACGAGCAGCCGGCCCGGCGCCTCCTTGGCGCTGGTGGCCTCGCGCGGGCCCCACGGGTCGACGTCGGCCAGCCCCTCGATCGGCGGGGTCGCCGCCGCCGACCCGGTGCACACGGCGACCGCGTGGCGGGCCGTCAGTCGGATCGCGGTCCCGTCCTCGGCGGTGACGACGACAGTCCGCTCGCCGTCGAGCCGGCCGGCGCCCCGCAGCAGGTCGATGCCGGCGCCCTGCACCCACTCGACCTGGCCCGAGTCGTCCCAGTGCGAGGTGAAGGAGTCGCGGCGGGCGAGGGTGGCCGCCACGTCCTGGTCACCGGTGACCGCCTGGCGGGCGCCGTCGACGGCGCGCGCCTCGGCCAGCACCTCGGTGCCGCGCAGCAGCGCCTTGCTCGGCATGCACGCCCAGTACGAGCACTCGCCGCCCACCAGCTCCGGTTCCACCAGGACGGCCGACAGGCCGCCCCGGACGACGATGTCGGCGACGTTCTCCCCGGTGGACCCGGCCCCCAGGACGACGACGTCGTAGGTCCGCTCCGCTGCATCGCTCACCGGCTCATCCTGGTCATGTGGTCGACTGGCCGCCATGCCGGTCGACGCCCGCGAGTTCACCGCCGCCCTGGCCCAGTACGCCGCCGGGGTGTGCCTGCTGACCGTGCAGGACGACATCGACGACGTCGGGACGACGGTCAGCTCGGTCATGAGCGTCTCGGCCGCCCCCCCGCTGGTCGCCGTCGGCCTGACCGCGGGCGGCTACCCCGCCGAGGTGCTGGAGGCGGTCGGCCGCTGCGCGCTGACCGTGCTGGCCGCGCCGCACGCCATCGTGGCCTCCCGGTTCGCCACGGCGGGGCGGCCCAGCGCGCGGCACCTGCTGGAGACCGTGCCCTGGACCCGGGCCGCCGGCAGCGGCGCCATCATCCTGAGCGAGGCGCCGGCCGCCCTGGACTGCCGCCTGGAACGGCTGGTCGAGGCCGGCGACCACGTGCTGGCGCTGCTGACCGTGGACGACGTGCCGGTGCTCAACCCTGACGCCCGCCCGCTGCTGCGACTGCGCGGGCGGTTCGTCGACGAGACGGGGGCCGCCGCCGGGCGCGGTTGAGCGACTGGTCGGATGTCTCCGGGGCCGGTTGTCACATCCGCGGGCCCGGCGGTGCTATCCGTACATGGACCTCGTACGGCACGGACGGCCGGCACCGGCAGCCGTCCTGACTTTTCCCGGCGCGCTCGGCCGGGTCGGAGGGGCGGGCAGCGTGCCGGCAGCAGCGACCCGCGGTGCGGTGCGGCCCGACCTCGAGGAGGTCTTCCGCCGCGACTACCAGCGGGTCGTCGGGGTCGCCGCGAGGGTGCTCGGTTCCCGCGACCAGGCGGAGGACGTGGCGCAGGAGGTGTTCCTGTCCTTCGGCCGCTCGTCCGTGCCCGCGGCCGAGGCCGCCGGCTGGCTGTCGGTCGCCGCCGCGCACACCGCGCTGAACCTGATCCGCTCGGGTCGCCGCCGCGCCGCCCGGGAGGAGACGGTGGCCTCGGCCGCCGACCCCACCACCCCCGACGTGGCCGACGCGGTCCTCACCCTCGAGGACCGCAGCCGCGTCCGGGCGGCCCTCGCCCGGCTCCCCCGCACGCAGGCGACCGCGCTCGTGCTGCGCCACAGCGGCCTGAGCTACGCCGAGGTCGCCACCGCACTCGATCTGTCCCCCGGCAGCGTCGGCACCACCGTCCGCCGCGCCGAAGCCGCACTTCGCAAGGAGCTGAACCGCCATGCGTCATCCGAATGAGGGCGTCCTCCGCCGGCTGATCGACGAGCCGGCCGGGGTCTCCGACGCCGACCGCGCGCACGTCGCCGGCTGCCCGGTCTGCCTGCGCGCCCTCGACGACGCCCGCGCGGACGCGCAGCTGGTCGGTGCGGCGCTCGGCGGGTCCGACCCCGCCTCCGGCGCCGTCGACACCGACGCCGCGTGGGCCCGGTTCTCGGCCGCCTCGGCCCCGTCGACGGTGACCGCCTTCCGCCCGGCGCGCACCGCCGGCCGCAACCGCTGGGGCACGGCCGTCCGCCGTCCCGCCGTGGCGGCGCTCGGCGCGGTGGTCCTGCTGACCGGCGCCGGGGTCGCGGCCGCGAACGACTGGCTGCCGATCTTCCAGACCGAGCGCGTCGACCCGGTCGAGGTGAGCGCCACCGACCTGGTGCAGATCCCGGACCTCTCCGCCTACGGCGACCTCGAGTTCGCCGAGGAGCCCGCGCCGGAGCCGGTGACCGACGCCGAGGCGGCGCGGGAGCGCACCGGCCTCACCGTCCCGGAGGTCGCCGAGCTGCCCGCGGGCGTGACCGGCGAGCCTGCCTACCTGGCGGCCGACGTGGCCCGCGCGACGTTCACCTTCTCCGCCGCCAAGGCCGCGCAGGCCGCGGCCGCCGAGGGCGAGGTCCTGCCTCCCCCGCCGCCCGGGCTCGACGGCGCCCAGCTGCGGCTGGAGGCCGGCCCCGGGGTCGCGGCGGTGTGGTCGCAGCCGACCGGCGTGCCCAGCCTCGTCGTCGCCCGGGCGAACGCGCCGACGGTGCTCTCCTCGGGGGTGCCGTTCGAGACGGTCCGCGACTACCTGCTGTCGCTGCCCGGCCTCCCCGACGGCCTGGCCGACCAGCTGCGCGACCTCTCCACCGACGCCGCGACGCTGCCGCTGCCGGTTCCCGCGGAGATGGTGACCAGCTCGACGGCCGACGTCGACGGGGCGGAGGCGACGGTGCTCACCTCCCGCAACGGGCTCTTCGCCGGCGTGGTCTGGGTGGAGGACGGCGTGATGACCGGCGTCGCCGGAACGCTCAGCGCCGACGAGCTCCTCGACGTCGCCCGTGACCTCCGCTGACGCCGCTACCGTCCGCGGGGTGACCTCGAACGCTCCCGCGGCGGGCGGGCTCGACGGCCTGCCGCCGTCGCCGGCGGTCTGGTGCTCCGGGCTGCGCAAGCGGTACGGACGCCGGACCGCCGTCGACGACGTCTCCTTCACCGTCGGCCGCGGCGAGGTCGTCGGCCTGCTCGGCCCCAACGGCGCCGGGAAGACCAGCGTCATCAAGATGCTGCTCGGCCTCGTGCGACCGGACGCCGGTGAGGTGCTGCTGCTCGGCCGGCCCGCGTCGGACCCGCGCAGCCGCAGCGCCGTCGGGTACCTCCCCGAGCTGTTCCGCTACCAGCCGTGGCTGACCGCGGCGGAGGTGCTCGACCTGCACGTGAAGCTGGCCCGCCTCGACGTCCCCGCCGAGGAGCGCCGCGCGTGCCTGGCGGCGGTCGGGCTGGCCGAGCGGAGCGGCGACCGCGTGGGGAGCTTCTCCAAGGGCATGCAGCAGCGGCTGGGGCTGGCGGTCGCCCTGGTCGCCCGGCCGCAGCTGGTCGTCCTCGACGAGCCCACCAGCGCGCTGGACCCGCTGGGCCGGGTGGACGTCCGCGACCTCGTGCTGGCGCTGAAGTCCCGCGGCGTCGCCGTCCTGCTCAACTCGCACCTGATCGGCGAGGTGGAGCGGGTGTGCGACCGGGTGGTGATCCTCGACAAGGGCCAGGTGGCGGCGTCGGGCACGCTCGCCGAGCTGCTCGGCCAGCGCGAGGTCCGGCTGCGGCTGGCCGACGTCGACGAGCGGGTCGAGCAGCGGCTCCGGGCGGCCGGCTCGCTGACCCGCAGCGGTGACTGGTTCACCGTCGCCCTGGCGTCCGAGGACGACGGCGTCACCGTGCCCGACCTGGTGCGCGACCTCGTCGGGCTCGGGGTCCGGGTGCACGCGGTCGAACCGGTGCGGATCAGCCTCGAGGAGCGGCTGCTCGCCGTCCTCCGGCACGACGAACCCATGCACCAGGAGCCGGCCCCGTGACCGTGCTGACGATCGCCGGCCTCACCCTGCGCGAGGCGTTCCGGCGCAAGGTCGTCTGGGCGCTGCTGATCCTGACCGTGGCGCTGCTCGCGCTCAGCGGCTGGGGCTTCTCCAGGCTCATCGGCCTGGACACCGAGCTCGGCACGCTCACCAGCGGCGAGGCCCGACTGGTCGCCTCCATGCTGATCAACCTGATCATGTTCGGCTTCAGCCTGATCGCGGCGATCGGCACCGCGTTCCTCGCCGGGCCCACGCTCGCCGGCGAGGTCGAGTCGGGCCAGGCGCTGGCGATGCTCGCCCGGCCGGTCCGCCGCTCGTCGATCCTGCTCGGGAAGTGGCTCGGCCTGCTCACCTTCGGCTGCGGGTACGTGGTGCTGGCCGGCCTGGCGCAGCTGCTCATCGTGCGCGGGGTGGTCGGCTACTGGCCGCCGTCACCCGCGGCAGGGCTCGCGCTGCTGGCGGCCGAGACGATCGTGCTGCTGACGCTGGCGCTGCTGCTCTCCAGCGTCGTCTCGCCGATGGCCTCCGGCATCATCGCCGTCGGGCTCTTCGGCGCCACCTGGGTCGCGGGCGTCGTCGGCGGCATCGGCGGCGCGCTGGGCAACGAGGGTGTGGAGCGGGTCGGCAGCGTCTCGCGGGTGCTGCTGCCCACCGACGGCCTGTGGCGCGGCGCCATGAACGCCTTCCAGGACCCGTCGGCGCTCGTCCAGCTGGGCCCCGAGGGCGGTTTCCCGTTCCTGGCCGATGCGCCCCTCACGCCGGTCTACCTGGCGTGGGCCGCGGTGTGGACCGCGGTGATCCTCGGGCTGACCGCGATGTCCTTCCAGCGCCGCGACGTCTGAGCAGTCCCACGACGGGACCACCGGATCACCCGCGCAAGCCAGTGCCTTGCCCACGCCTGTGGGCAGGGCACTAGCTCGCGCGGAAGGCCCCCCGGCCGGGGCGGCCCGACACCTCGTGGCCGGCGGGGCTAGCGTCGGACGCGCTATGAGCGCTGTGCCTGCACCCACCGAGTCCGCCGTCCGCCGCGCCCTGGTTCGCGCCGAGCGGGGCGTGACCCTGGACGCGACCGAGGCGGAGACCCTCCTGCACGCCCGCGGCCTGGGCGAGGGCGAGCCGCTGGACCGGCTGCTCACCGCCGCCGGCCGGGTGCGCGACGCGGGGCTGACCAGCGCCGGGCGGCCCGGCGTCGTCACGTACAGCCGCAAGGTGTTCATCCCGCTCACCCACCTGTGCCGCGACCGCTGCCACTACTGCACGTTCGTCACCACGCCGGGGCAGCTGCGCGCCGAGGGCAAGGCCCCCTACCTCTCCCCCGACGAGGTGCTCGACATCGCCCGCGCCGGCGCCGCACTGGGCTGCAAGGAGGCGCTGTTCACCCTCGGCGACCGCCCGGAGGACCGCTGGCCGGTCGCGCGCGAGTGGCTGGAGGCGCACGGCTTCGACTCGACGCTGGGCTACCTGCGCGCCATGGCGATCCGGGTGCTCGAGGAGACTGGGCTGCTCCCCCACCTCAACCCCGGCGTGCTGTCGTGGGAGGAGATCCAGCGACTCAAGCCCGTGTCGGCGTCGATGGGCATGATGCTGGAGACGACGGCGACCCGGCTCTGGTCCGAGAAGGGCGGCCCGCACTACGGCAGCCCCGACAAGGAGCCCGCCGTCCGGCTGCGGGTGCTGGAGGACGCCGGGCGCTCCGCCGTCCCCTTCACCACCGGCGTGCTGCTGGGCATCGGCGAGGACTACACCGAGCGGGTGGACGCCATCGGCGCGATCCGGGCCGCGGCGGCGCGGCACGGGCACGTGCAGGAGGTGATCGTCCAGAACTTCCGCGCCAAGCCGCGCACCGCGATGGCCGCGCACGACGACCTGGAGCTGCAGGAGTACGTCGCCGCGGTCGCCGTCACCCGGCTGCTGCTCGGCCCGAAGGCCCGTGTGCAGGCACCGCCGAACCTCAGCGACTCCACCGAGCTCGGGCTGCTGCTGCGCGCCGGCGTCGACGACTGGGGCGGCGTCTCCCCGCTGACCCCGGACCACGTGAACCCGGAGCGGCCGTGGCCGAACATCGACAAGCTGGCGGCGCTCACCGCCGAGGCGGGGTTCGAGCTGCGCGAGCGGCTGGCCGCCCAGCCGGGCTACGTGCTGCAGCCCGAGCCGTGGCTGGACCCGCGGGTGCGCCCGCACGTCGCCGCGCTGGCCGGGCCGGACGGGCTGGCCGTCGAGGGGCGCCTGCCGGCGGGCCTGCCGTGGCAGGAGCCCGACGAGTCGTGGACCTCCTCCGGCCGGGTGGACCTGCACGTCGAGGTGGACACCGTCGGGCGGACGACGGACCGGCGCAGCGACTTCGACGCCGTCTACGGCGACTGGTCGGAGCTGCGCGACCGCACGACGGCCGCCCGGGACGGCCGCTCCACCGCGCTGGCCGCGGGCGACCGGGAGGTGCTCGCCGCGCTGCTGCACGCCGAGCAGGACCCGGCTGGACTCACCGACGCCGAGTACCTGGCGCTGCTGGGCGCCGACGGCAGCGACCTCGAGAACCTCTGCGCGCTCGCCGACGCCGTCCGCGCCGACGTCAACGGCGACGACGTCACCTACGTCGTGAACCGGAACATCAACTTCACCAACGTCTGCTACACCGGCTGCCGCTTCTGCGCCTTCGCCCAGCGGCGCACCGACGCCGACGCCTACACGCTGTCGATGGAGCAGGTCGGCGACCGGGTGGACGAGGCGTGGGCCGCCGGCGCGACCGAGATCTGCATGCAGGGCGGCATCCACCCGGACCTGCCGGGCACCGCCTACTTCGACCTGGCCCGCGAGGTGAAGCGGCGGCAGCCGGGTATCCACCTGCACGCGTTCAGCCCCATGGAGATCGTCAACGGGGCGGCCCGCACCGGGCTGTCGTTCCGCGAGTTCCTCACCGGGCTGAAGGAGGCCGGGCTGGACTCGATCCCCGGCACGGCGGCGGAGATCCTCGACGACGACGTCCGCTGGGTGCTGACCAAGGGCAAGCTGCCGACGGCGAGCTGGCTGGAGATCATCGGGACGGCCCACGAGGTCGGCATCCCCACGACGTCGACGATGATGTACGGCCACGTCGACACCCCGGCGCACTGGGTCGGGCACCTGCGCACGCTGTCCGCGCTCCAGGACCGCACCGGCGGGTTCACCGAGTTCGTGCTCCTGCCCTTCGTGCACCACAACTCGCCCATCTACCTGGCCGGCGTCGCCCGCCCGGGGCCGACGGTGCGGGAGAACCGGGCGGTGCACGCGGTCGCGCGGCTGCTGCTGCACGGCCGGGTCGGCAACATCCAGACCTCGTGGGTGAAGCTCGGCGACACCGGCACGCAGGCGGTGCTGCAGGGCGGGGCGAACGACCTCGGCGGCACGCTGATGGAGGAGACGATCAGCCGGATGGCCGGCAGCGAGAACGGCTCGCTGAAGACCATCGCCGAGCTGGAGGCGATGGCCGCCACGATCGGCCGGCCCGCCCGCCAGCGCACCACCGAGTACGGCACGCCCTCGGCCGAGCGGATCGCCACCGCCCGCTCCGAGGAAGGCCGCGCCCGGCTCACCCTGTCGATCAGCCCGAGCTGAGCGGCGGGTGGCGGGGTTCCCCGCCACCCGCCTGCTCCGGGGCTACATCGTGTTGACGATCAGCCCGATGTGGGTGAAGTAGTTGAGCGCGCCGAAGAGCAGGAAGGCCAGGCCAGCAAGACCCCACGCGACGCTGACGACGGTCGCCACCGCCCCGACGCGGCGGGCGCGGAGCGCGAGCGGGAAGAGCACCGCACCCACCCCCACGAGGACGTAGAGCCCGGAGATGAAGACCGCCTCGACCATCGGGTGGTCGGCGAACTGACCGGAGATGGGCTCCTCCGGCGGCGCGGCGAACAGCGTGTAGCGGACCCCGGCGGCGGCGATGCCGAAGGAGGCCAGGCCCATGCCGACCACGAAGACCGACACGGGCAGGTAGGCCCGGCTGAAGGCCACGAGCGCGTCCGGCGCCTCGCGGAGCGCCGTCCCCCGGCGCCACAGGTGCACCGCAGCGACCAGCATGAGGACCCCGAACGCGAGGGCCGGCTCCCCGAAGATGATGTTGTCGAAGGGGAAGTCGGGCGCCAGCGGCCAGGTCAGCGTCATGTGGGCGCCGGTGAGCGTGAGGATCAGCCCCAGCACCGCGAAGGCGAGCGCGTACCCCTCGGTGGGGGCCTCGCGCGGGTCCTTGAGCAGCTGGCGGCCGAGCAGCACCACCAGCAGCAGCCCTGCTCCCGCCGCCACGGACATGATCGTGTTGTAGGTGGGCAGCTGTTCCCAGTCGATGGTCAGCGTTCTTCCTCCCGGTCGGGGAGGCCGGCCCCGGCTGCTGGGGGCCGGCCGTGGGCGATGGGTGCACCAGGCAACCGTCCACCTCCCTAACCAGCGAGGATGCCGGGAAACGATCTCCGCTGAACAAGATCGCTAGGGTCTCGCGCGTGCGCCTCGCCGCGGTCTCCGATATCCACGGCAACCTCCTTGCGCTGGAGGCGGTGCTCGCCGACCTCGCACAGCGATCGGTGGACGTCGTGGTGAACCTCGGCGACCTGCTGTCGGGCGCCGTGCAGCCACGCGAGACCGCCGACCGGCTGGTGGAGCTCGGCCTGCCCACCGTCCGCGGGAACCACGAGCGCCAGCTGCTGACGTTCCCCCGTGCCCGCATGGGCGCCTCCGACCGGCTGGCGCACGACACCATCACCGACGACCACCGGCGGTGGATGGCCGGTCTGCCGCTCACCCTCGCTCCGGCGCCGGGTGTCCTGGCCTTCCACGGCTCCCCCACCGACGACCTGGTCTACCTGCTGGACACCGTGACCGCGGAAGGGGCGCGCCCGGCCACGGAGGCCGAGGTCCTCGACCGGCTCGGCGGCTCCGCCGCGACCCCGCTGCTGCTGTGCGGTCACACCCACCTGCAGCGAGTGGTGCGGCTGCCGACCGGTGCCGTCGTCGTGAACCCGGGCAGCGTCGGCTGGCCCGCCTACGCCGACGACCACCCCTACCCGCATGTCATGGAGTCCGGGACCCCGCACGCCCGGTACGCCATCGCCGACGACTCGGGCGGGCAGTGGTCGGCCGAGTTCCACGCCGTCGAGTACGACTGGGATCAGGCAGCGGCGCTCGCCGCGGCCAACGGCCGACCGGACGTCGCCAGGCAGCTGCGCACCGGCCGCGGCTGAGGACCGGCGGACCCGGGGGGGCGCCGGCGCCCGCAGCACCGAGCACCTCGACTGGTCTTCGGTCGGTGGCCCGATCGACCTATGGCCGATGTGCCGGCGGTCCCTGCGGCGGTTGGCTGTCCGGCGTGAGCAGCACCGACCGCCCCCGCGCCCGCTGGCGCCCCGTCCTGTCCTGGCTCGTCGGGTTCCTGACGCTCTACCAGGGCGTGGTGCCGCTGATCGTGCGGCCGCTGTTCGAGGCCGACCAGCGCTTCGCCGTCGCGCTCGCCCTGCCGTCGCCGTGGTGGTGGCTGGCCTGCGTGGGGATCATCGTCCTCGGGGTGGGTCTGCTGGCCCTGCTGCACCGGGGCGAGGAGCCCCCGCCGGCGGCCGCGCAGCCGGAGAAGCCTCGGGAGGAGACGGGCACCGAGCGCTACGACGTCCTGAGCGCCCTGGTGCTGCTCGCCGGCATCTACAACGGCCTCGCGCCGTTCGTCAGCCGCCTGCTCTTCGACGGCGAGCTGTTCCTCGCCTTCACCCTCCGCCTGCCGGCGCCGTGGTGGTGGATCGCCTCGCTCGCCGTCCTGGTGCTGACCGTCGTGCTGCTCGCGGCAATCGACCGGGTGAAGGAGCGGGCCACCGGCAGCCGGTAGCCGGTGGCCTCACCCCTCCCCGCACCGCCTGGGGTCAGCGGCTGGTACCACCGGTGGTCGGGTCGTCGTCCCGGCGTCCGGCGGCCGTGGCGCCCTGGGTGGTGTCCCCGACCTCGGATCCCTCGAGCCGCGCGTCGGCCGCCGGCACCTCCTCGACGACGGTCACCGGCGGCGAGGCAGGCACCTGGCGCGACTGCTCGGTCTCCGAATCGCTCGTCGAGGTCCTCGAACCGGCCACGGCCGCACCGGCAGCGGCGACCCCGGCCACCGCGGCGGCGCCGGCGGCGACGCCCTTCGCCGAGAGCCCGGCCTTGCCGCTGTCGCCGCGCGACAGGGCCGCGTCCTCGACGCCGGGGGTGCCGGCGCGGACGCCGTGCTCGATCGACCCGCGCCACGCACCGCTCGCGTAGCCCTCGTCCTCGATGAGGGACTTGAACCGCTGCAGGTCCGACTTCACCTGGTGGCCCACGATGCCGAGCTTGTCGCCGGCCTGCTCCACCAGCCCCTCCGGCTCGTACTCCAGGCTCAGGTGGACGATCGTGGAGCCGGGACCGGCGGGTTCGAACCGGACGGCGCCGGCGTTGGTCGCGCCGTCCGTCGCCGCCCAGGCGATCTTCTGGTCGGGGACCTGCTCGAGGATCGCCGCATCCCACTCCCGCCGCACCCCGGCGATCTCGGCCACCCAGTGCAGCCGCCGGTCACCGCGCTGCTGGACCTCCTTGACGCCACTCATGAAGTGCGGGAAGTCCTCGAACTGCGTCCACTGGTCGTACGCCGTGCGTACTGGGACGTCGACCTGGATCGACTGCTCGACCTTGGTGCTCATCGTCGGTTGCTCCTCCGTCGTGGGACCTGCTCCGGCCCACCACCTACCCCGTCACGTGGTCGATGCACCTGTCGCCGCCCCCGGCGGACCCGGCGCCGACGGCTAGCCTCGGGCCATGGGCTACTTCGGCACGCTGGTGTACAGCGAGGGGCGCTGGCGCACGGGACGGCCGACCGCGGTGCCGTTCCTGATGGTCGACGTGCACGACAGCGACATCGCGACCGTCGACTACCGGGCGGCCGACGCGACCGGTGGCCGCTTCTTCCTCGGCTACGAGCCGCGCGTGTACTTCGACGAGCCGGATGCCTCCGCCCCCGTGGACGTCGACGCCGAGGCCGAGGGCTTCGCCCGGTGGGTGCGCGACGCCGTCGGCACCGAGGTCGAGCCGGCCGAGGTGCGTCGGCTGATGGCCTCCCCCGGCGGCGTGCCCCCGACAGACGAGGTGGTCGAGCAGACCGTCGAGCGGCTGCTGGCCGTCTCGGGCCTGCCGATCCCCGAGTGGCCCACCGACGACGACGCGCCGCCCGGCTGAGCCCGCGCACCACCTCCCGGCGCCGTGCCGAGTGAGCCGCCCCTCGTCGGGTAGGAGCCGCGGCGTGCGAGCGATCTCCTACAGCGAACCCGGTGGCCCCGACGTCCTCCAGTTGATCGACCGGCCGGTGCCCGACCCCGGCCCGGGCGAGGTGCGCGTCCGCGTCGCGTTCTCCGGCGTCAACCCCACCGACTGGAAGTCCCGCAGCGCGGCGCAGCCCGGCCCGGACGGCCAGGTGCCGAACCAGGACGGCTCGGGCACCGTCGACGCCGTCGGCCAGGGCGTGGACCCGGCCATGCTCGGCCAGCGGGTGTGGATCTGGGAGGCGGCGTGGCAGCGGCCGTGGGGCACCGCCGCCGAGTTCACCGTCGTCCCGGCCCGGCACGTCGTCCTGCTCGGCGCGGACCCGTCCTTCGAGCTGGGTGCGGCCCTGGGCATCCCCTTCCTCACCGCCCACCGCTGCCTGACCGTCGCCGAGTCGCTGCCCGACCGGCTGGGCCCCGGCTCGCTCACCGGGCACGCCGTGCTGGTGCAGGGCGGCGCGGGCGCCGTCGGCAACGCGGCGATCCAGCTGGCCCGCTGGTCCGACGCCACCGTGATCGCCACGGTCAGCAGCCCCCGCAAGGCGCAGCTGGCCGCGGCCGCCGGCGCCGACCACGTCGTGAACTACAAGGACCAGGACGTCGTCGCCGAGGTGCGGAAGATCGCGCCGAAGGGCGTCGACGCGATCGTGGAGGTGTCGGCCGCGGTGAACGCGCCGGTCGACGCCCAGGTGATCGGGATGCACGGCGCGGTCGCCATGTACGCCGACGACGGAGGCGCGGAGGTGACCGTGCCGGTGCGCGCGCAGATGGGACCGAACGCCCGCTGGCAGTTCGTGCTCGTCTACACCGAACCCGAGCGGGCCAAGGTGCTCGGCATCGAGGACGTCTCCACCGCCGTCGCCGACGGCGCCATCCGGGTCGGGGACGACGCCGGGCTGCCGCTGCACCTCTTCCCGCTGGCCGAGACCGCAGGCGCCCACCAGGCGGTGCAGGACGGCGCCGTCGGCAAGGTGCTGATCGACGTCACGGCGTGAGCGGGTGGCGGGCGGCGGGCGGGCGCCCGGATAGCGTGACCCCGGTGACCGACTCCCCCGCGCGCCCGCCGTCCCCGCTGGACCAGCTCGCCGACGGCTTCGTCGAGAGCTACGCCGCGGCGCAGCCGGTGGTCGCCACCTACATCGGGGTGCCCGGCCACGACGACCGGTGGCCGGACCTGAGCACCGACGGGCACGCCGCCCACGCCGAGCTGCTGCGGCGCACGCGCGCGCAGGCCGACGCGCTGGAACCGGTCGACCGGCGCGACGAGATCGCCCGCAGCGCCATGCTGGAGCGGCTCGGCGCCGAACTGGACCGCTACGACGCCGGCTACGCGCAGGCCGACCTGAACACGGTGGACAGCCCGCTGCAGGGCTTCCGCGAGGTCTTCGACCTGATGCCCACCGCGACCGACGAGGACTGGTCCGCGGTCGCGGTGCGGCTCGCCGCGATGCCCAAGGCCCTGCTGGGGTACGCGCGGGGGCTGGACGACGCCGCCGACCGGGGCCGGGTCTCGGCCGCTCGCCAGGTCCGGCTGGCGGCGGAGCGGGCGCGGCAGTGGGCCGGGACGCCGGAGCGGCCCGGCTTCTTCACCCGGCTGGCGCGCGAGGCCCCGGCCGACCCCCGCAGCGCGCTGGGCCGCGACCTGGCCGACGGCGCCGAGCGGGCGTCGGGCGCCCTGCTCGGGTTCGCCGGGCACCTCGAGCGGGTGCTGCTGCCGCTGGCGCCGGACGCCGACGGCGTGGGCCGTGACCGGTACCTGGTCGAGTCCCGCTACCACACCGGCGCGCGGCTGGACCTCGACGAGACCTACGACTGGGGCTGGGCGGAGCTGGCCCGCATCGTCGCCGAGAAGGAGCGCCTCGCCGAGGAGATCGCCCCCGGGCAGGGGGTGGCCGGCGCGATGGCGGTGCTCGACGCCGACCCGGCGCGGATCCTCCGCGGTCGGGAGGCGCTCCAGGCCTGGCTGCAGGAGACCGCCGACCGCGCGGTGGCCGCGCTGGACGGGGTCCACTTCGACATCCCCGAGCCGGTGCGCCGCATCGAGGGCCGGCTCACCCCCACCGCCGGCGAGGGCGTGTACTACACCGCGCCCAGCGAGGACTTCAGCCGGCCGGGCCGGATGTGGTGGTCCCTGCCCGAGGGCGTCGAGGACATGACGACCTGGCGGGAGGCCACGACGGTCTACCACGAGGGCGTGCCCGGCCACCACCTGCAGATCGGGCAGACGGTCCACGACGCCCAGCGGCTCAACCGCTGGCAGCGACTGCTCTGCTCCTGCTCGGGGAACGCCGAGGGGTGGGCCCTCTACGCCGAGCGGCTGATGGGCGAGCTCGGGTTCCTCGAGGACCCGGGCGACCGGCTCGGGATGCTCGACGCCCAGGAGCTGCGGGCGGCGCGGGTCGTGCTGGACATCGGGCTGCACCTCGACCTGCCGATCCCCGCCGGGGCGGCCGCCGGCTCGCGGTGGGACTACGACGTCGCGCTGGCGTTCCTCCGCCGGCACGTCAGCATGGAGGACGCGATGCGGGTCGACGAGCTGCACCGCTACCTCGGGTGGCCCGGGCAGGCGCCGGTCTACAAGGTGGGCGAGCGGGTGTTCCTCACCTGCCGGGAGGAGGCCCGGCGGCGAGCCGGGGACGCCTTCGACCTGGCGCAGTGGCACCGCGACGTGCTGGCGCTCGGCCAGCTCGGGCTCGACCCGCTGGCCGCCGAGCTCGCCCGCCGCTGAGTCCGGCGGGTCGACTCCCGCGGGTGTGCGCTCGTCGGGGCTACGGGCACCTCGATCACCCCGGGAAGCGCACACCCGCGCGTCCGGCGTCGGATCAGCCGACGCCGAGGTCTCGGGCGATGAGCATCCGCTGCACCTCGCTGGTGCCCTCGCCGATCTCCAGGATCTTCGCGTCGCGGTAGAACCGGCCGACCGGGAACTCGTTCATGAAGCCGTACCCGCCGTGCACCTGGGTCGCGTAGCGGGCGTTGTCCATCGCCACCTCGGAGCTGTACAGCTTCGCGATCGAGGCCTCGCGCTTGAACGGCTCGCCGCGCAGCATCTTCTCCGCCGCCCGGTAGTAGGCCAGCCGCGCGGTGGAGGCCCGCACCTCCATGTCGGCGATCATGAACTGGACCGCCTGGTTGCGGCCGATCGGCTGCCCGAACGCCTCCCGCTCCCCCGCGTACTTCACCGACTCGTCCACGCACCCCTGGGCCAGCCCGACCGAGAGCGCGGAGATCGCGATCCGGCCCTCGTCGAGGATGGAGAGGAACTGGGCGTAGCCGCGGCCGCGCTGCCCGACGAGGTTCTCCTCGGGCACCCGGCAGTCGTCGAAGGAGAGCTCCCGGGTGTCGGAGGCGTTCCAGCCGACCTTCGAGTACCGCTGCCCGACGGTGAACCCCGGCGTGCCCGAGGGCACGATGATCGCCGAGATCTCCTTCTTGCCGTCGGGCTTCGTGCCGGTCACCGCGGTCACCGTCACCAGCGACGTCAGGTCGGTGCCGGAGTTGGTGATGAAGGCCTTCGAGCCGTTGATCACCCAGTGCCCGTCCTCCAGGCGAGCCGTCGTGCGGGTGGCCCCGGCGTCCGAGCCGCCGCCGGGCTCGGTGAGGCCGAACGCACCCAGCGCCTCCCCGGTGCAGAGCCGGGGCAGCCACTCGCGCTTCTGCTCCTCGGTGCCGAACCGGTAGATCGGCATGGCGCCGAGCGAGACGCCCGCCTCCACGGTGATCGCCATGGAGCTGTCCACGCGGGCCAGCTCCTCCAGCGCCACGCAGAGGTCGAAGTAGGTGCCGCCCGCGCCGCCGTACTCCTCGGGGAACGGCAGGCCGAACAGCCCGAGCTCCCCCATCTGCCGCACGATGTCGGTCGGGAACTCGTCCCGCTCGTAGAACTCCCCGATCTGCGGGGCGATGACCTCGCGGGCGAACTCCCGCACGGTCGTCCGCAGGGCTTCGGTCTCGTCGCTGAGCCGGTAGTCCAACATCAGTTCTCCTGCTGCTCGGGCCCGGCCGCCGGGGTCACCAGCGCCAGCCGCTCGTCCAGCGCGACCGTCTGGCCCGCCGTCACTCCGAGCTCGGCCACCGTCCCCGCGATGGGGGCGGTGAGCACGTGCTCCATCTTCATCGCCTCGACGACGAGCAGCGGGGTGCCCGCCTCCACCTCGTCGCCGACCGCGGCCCGCACCACCGTCACCGTGCCCGGCATGGGCGAGGTGACGACGCCGTCGCCCCCGGCCGACCCGGCCGACGACGACAGCCGCTCGTGCTCCCGCAGTGCCGTCACGTGCCCGTCGGCGGCCAGCCACACCGTCCCGCCGGAGTGCACGACGGCGTAGCCGGCGGTCTGGTCGCCCACGGTCACGGTCAGCCGATCCCCGTCCCGGATCGCCCGGGCCGGCACCACACCCCCCGCCACCTGGATCTCGGCGGCCGACGAACGGCCGCGCAGCCGCACCTCGACCGGCTCACCGCCGGCGGCCTGCAGACGGCGCACGGTCCACGCGGGCTCGCCCAGCCGCCAGCCGTCGGGTACGTCCCACCGGTCGACGACGGGGCCGGTCGGCTCGCTCTCGACGAGCAGCGCCAGGGCTGCCGCCGCGTAGGCGATGAACGGCACCGGGTCGGGGGTGGTCAGCGCGTCACCCCGCCGCTCGATCAGCCCGGTGTCGAGCGTCCCGGCGACGACGTCGTCATCGGTGAGCAGCGCCCGCAGGAAGGCGGCGTTGGTCGTCACCCCGAGGACGGCGGTGCGGCCGAGCGCGCCGACGAGCCGGGCCCGGGCGGTCTCCCGGTCCGGGCCCCAGGCGACGACCTTGGCCAGCATCGGGTCGTAGTCGGTGCCGACGACCGTGCCCACGGCCAGCGAGCTGTCCACCCGGATGCCGGCGCCGTCGGGCTCCACCAGCCCCAGCACCGTGCCGGCCTGCGGGAGGAAGCCGCGCGCCGGGTCCTCGGCGTAGAGCCGCCCCTCGATCGCGTGCCCGTCGAGGGAGACGTCGTCCTGGTCCACGGGCAACCGCTCGCCCGCCGCCACCCGCACCTGCAGCTCGACGAGGTCCAGGCCGGTGACGCACTCGGTGACGGGGTGCTCGACCTGCAGCCGGGTGTTCATCTCGAGGAAGAAGAAATCGCGCGGCCGGTCGGCGTCGACGATGAACTCGACCGTGCCGGCGCCGGTGTACCCGACGGCCTTCGCCGCCTCGACCGCCGCCCGGCCCATGGTGGCGCGCATGCCGGTGTCCAGCAGCGGCGACGGCGCCTCCTCGATCACCTTCTGGTGCCGGCGCTGGAGCGAGCACTCGCGCTCGCCGAGGTGGATGACGTTCCCGTGGGCGTCCCCCAGCACCTGCACCTCGATGTGCCGCGAGTTGCCGACGTAGCGCTCCACGAGCAGGGTGTCGTCGCCGAAGGAGCTCCTCGCCTCGCGGCGCGCCCCGGCGATCGCGTCGGACAGCTCGTCGGCGGAGCGGACGACCCGCATGCCCTTGCCGCCACCGCCCGCGCTCGGCTTGAGCAGCACCGGGAAGCCGACGGCGACGGCGGCGTCGGCGACCTCGGCGTCGGTCATCCCGGGCTCCGTGCGGCCCGGCACGACCGGGACCCCGGCGGCCATGACCGTCTGCTTGGCGCGGATCTTGTCGCCCATGGCCTCGATCGCGGCTACCGGCGGGCCGATGAAGACGATCCCCGCCTTCTCGCACGCGCGGGCGAACTCCACGTTCTCCGACAGGAAGCCGTAACCGGGGTGGATCGCCTGGGCGCCGGTGGCGGCCGCGGCCTGCAGCACCCGCTCGACCGACAGGTAGCTCTGCGCCGCAGGAGCCGGCCCGATGTGCACGGCGACGTCGGCCACGCGGGTGTGCAGCGCCCCGGCATCGGCGTCGCTGTAGACGGCGACCGACCGGATGCCCATCTCCCGCAGGGTGCGGATGACCCGGACGGCGATCTCGCCGCGGTTCGCGACCAGGACGGTGTCGAACATGCCTCGCCTCACTGCTCCCTCGCCGACGCTCTGACAGTGAGTGCCTGTGCACTCAGCGGACGAGCGCCGCCGAACCAGGGGAACTCGGTGCCGGGGTTCACGCCGGTCACATCCGGAAGACGCCGTAGCCGACGTCCTCGAGCGGCGCGTTGGCGCAGGCGGACAGGGCGAGGCCGAGCACGGTGCGGGTCTGGGCGGGGTCGATGACGCCGTCGTCCCAGAGCCGCGCCGTGGCGTAGTAGGGGTGGCCCTGGGACTCGTACTGGTCGCGGATCGGCGCCTTGAACGCCTCCTCCTCCTCGGCCGGCCACTCCTCCCCGCGGGCCTCGATGCCGTCCCGGCGGACCGTCGCCAGCACCGACGCCGCCTGCTCCCCGCCCATCACCGAGATGCGGGCGTTGGGCCAGGTGAACAGGAAGCGGGGCGAGTACGCCCGGCCGCACATCGAGTAGTTGCCGGCTCCGAACGAGCCGCCGATGACCACGGTCAGCTTCGGCACCCGGGCGCAGGCGACGGCGGTGACCATCTTGGCGCCGTGCTTGGCGATGCCGCCGGCCTCGTAGTCGCGGCCGACCATGAAGCCGGTGATGTTCTGCAGGAACAGCAGCGGGATCTTCCGGCGGTCGCACAGCTCGATGAAGTGCGCGCCCTTGAGTGCCGACTCGGCGAAGAGCACGCCGTTGTTGGCGACGATCCCGACGGGGTGCCCGTGCAGCCGGGCGAAGCCGGTGACCAGCGTCTGCCCGTAGAGCGGCTTGAACTCGGCGAACCGGCTGCCGTCGACCAGCCGGGCGATGACCTCGCGGACGTCGTAGGGGGTGCGCGGATCCGGCGGCACCACCTCGTAGATCGACTCCGGCGGGTGCTGCGGCTCCTCGACCGGCTCCAGGTCCCACGGCCGGGGCTCCCGCGGCCCGAGGGTGGACACGATCTGCCGGACGATCTGCAGGGCGTGCGCGTCGTCGTCGGCCAGGTGGTCGGTGACCCCGCTGACCCGGCTGTGCAGGTCTCCCCCGCCGAGCTCCTCGGCGGTGACCACCTCGCCGGTCGCGGCCTTCACCAGCGGCGGGCCGCCCAGGAAGATCGTGCCCTGCTCGCGGACGATCACCGCCTCGTCGCTCATCGCGGGCACGTACGCGCCCCCGGCGGTGCAGGAGCCCATCACCGCCGCGATCTGGGCGATGCCGGCCTTGGAGAGGTTCGCCTGGTTGTAGAAGATCCGGCCGAAGTGCTCGCGGTCGGGGAAGACCTCGTCCTGCATCGGGAGGAAGGCGCCGCCGGAGTCGACCAGGTAGATGCACGGCAGCCGGTTGTGCAGCGCCACCTCCTGGGCGCGCAGGTGCTTCTTCACCGTCATCGGGTAGTAGGTGCCGCCCTTGACGGTGGCGTCGTTGGCGACGACGACGCACTCGCGGCCGGAGATGCGGCCGATACCCGTGATGATCCCCGCCGCCGGCGCCTCGCCGCCGTAGAGGCCGTGCGCGGCCAGCGGCGACAGCTCGAGGAAGGGGCTCCCCGGGTCGAGCAGCGCGTCGACCCGCTCGCGGGGCAGCAGCTTCCCGCGAGCGGTGTGCCGCTCGCGGGCCCGCTCGCCGCCGCCGAGAGCCACCGCGCGCAGCTGGCCGGCCAGATCGGCGACGAGCTCCGCGTGCGCCGCGGCGTTGCGGGCAGCGCCCGCCGGGTCGGGCGACAGGGCGTGGGAGAGCACCGGTGCGTCCACGGGGCAGAGGTTAACCACGGTTCACGGTGAGGTCCAGCCCACTCGTCGTGGGGTTAACCGGAGTTCACCGGCGGGGCTAGCATCCGTCGCATGACGTCGGCCGGCACGGATCTGGGCGCGGGCGCCCCCGCGCAGGACGCCGCCATGCACGCCGATGCCGCCCGCCCGTCCCGGCGGGAGCAGATCCTGCAGGCGGCCGCCCGGCTGTTCGCCGAACGCGGGTCCCGCGCGGTGGGGGTGGACGACGTCGGCGCGGCCGTCGGGGTGACCGGGCCGGCGATCTACCGGCACTTCGCCAGCAAGGACGCGATGCTCGCCGAGATGCTGCTGCGCATCAGCGCGCGCCTCGCCGACGGCGGCCGCGACCGGGTGGCGGCCGCGGGCAGCGACCCCGCCGCCCAGCTGCGTGCGCTCATCGACTTCCAGGTCGACTTCGCGCTGGACAACCCGGCGCTGATCGTCGTGCACGACCGGGACCTCGGTTCCCTCCCCGAAGCCGAGGCCGCGCAGGTGCGCCGGCTGCAGCGCCGGTACGTCGAGGTGTGGGTGGCCGTGCTGGCGCGGGTGCACCCGGGCGCCGAGGCGGCCGCCTGCCGGGCCCGCGCGCACGCCGTCTTCGGGCTGATCAACTCCACCCCGCACAGCGCCGGCCGGCTGACCCGCCCCGCGATGGCCGAACTCCTCAACGCGATGGCCTGGGCGGCGGCCACCACCTGAGGTGCGGGCGCCGGGAAGGACCTCAGCCCTCCGGGAGAGGTGGCACCGGCAGCGCGAGCCCGTCCGAGGCCACCTTGTCCACCGCCGCCGCACCACCCGGCCCCGGCGCACCGGCCCACGCGCTCTCGACCACGGTGACGGTCGACCCCGACACCGCGCTGGCGTACTCCGCCGACCGCAGCCCTACCGGGCCGCCGTCGTAGGTGACCCCCTCGCGCAGCAGGTCGTTGACGTTGCCGCTGCCGTCGCGGTCGGTGAGAGCACGCAGCTCCCGGGCCGCGGCGGGGTCGGACATGGCGACCCGCGACACCGAGACCACCACCGGGGCGCCGCCGATCTCGGCCGAGTAGAGCGCCCGGGAGAGCCCGGTGCAGTCGGTCGCGGCGAAGAAGCCGGCCACTTCCCCGTAGGCGTGCCCGGCGCAGGTGTCGTCCACCTGCACGGCCTCCACCGTGTAGGCGGTGCCGTTCACCTCCCGCACCTCGCCGATCGTGGGACCCGCCGCGACGGCGTCGGACGGCGACCCGTCGTCGCCCGCGGCGCCCTCGCCCCCGGAGCCGTCGCCGCCGAGCAGCAGGGCGGCGATCGCGCAGACGGCCACCAGGGCCACCACCGCCGCGATCAGCGCAGCGGCCCGCCGGCGGTCGCCCGGCCCCCGCGCCTCGCCCCGACCGGATGCGGTGGCACCCCACGCCGGGGACAGCGGCGGGCGCCCGGGCGGCTCCGCGGCCCGGGGCACTGGCGGCTCCGCGGCCCGGGGCGCGGCCGGGAGCACCGCCGTGCGGGGCCCGGGCGGGGTGGCCGCGTCGTCGTCCTCGGGCACGGTGCGTCCCGCGACGTCGTCCTCGCGCTCGGTGCGTCCCGCGTCGCCGTCCGCGGCGCCGACGAACCCGGCGGCACGCGGCGGTGCCGGCGCGCCCCCCACCTCGACGGTGTCCCGCTGCACGGCGACGCCCGGCGCGGAGCCCGTGGGCGCCGCCGCCGCCACTGCGGCGGCGTGCGCGGAGGCCACCGAGGCGGCGACCGCGCGGGCCACGGCGGTGGCGCTCAGCGGATCGCCGTCGTACGCCGCGCCGGCGGCGCCGTCGCGCGGCTCCCTGTCGGGCGTGCCCGGCGGGGTGACCGCCGGGGAGGCGGCCATCGCGGCCGGGGTCAGCAGCTCGGGGCGGCGGAGGACGTACGGCGAGTACGGGAAGGCCTCGCCGTTGAGCTCCTCGACCGTGGGCCCCCGGCCGGGCAGCTCCAGCGCCGCGAGGGCCGCCCGCACGTCGGCGGTGGTCCACAGCCGGGGGTTGTCGACCCCGGCGTGCCGTGCGGCGCGGGCGAACGCGAGCAGGAGGGAGCGGGGGTCCAGCGTGGCCACCAGGTCGCCCTCGCCCAGGTCGCCGTCGGCCGGGACCAGCCCGGTGATCTCGCCGACCAGGACGGTGAGACGCGCGATCCGCCCGGGCTGCAGGCCGGCGCGCCGCAGCTTCACCGCGGTGTCCATGCCCGCTCGCATGAGCCCGTCGAGCGGCGTCGAGCCGCCCCCGGCCTGGTGCAGCACCTGCTCGGGCCCGTCCCCCGGGGCGGCGATCGTCCACGGGCCTTCGGGCTTCGCCGTCACCACACCGGACTGCCGGGGGACCTCGACCACGCGGATGACGGCGAGACCCTCGGGCACCAGCAGCACCGCGTCGGACTGCCGGCGGCCCAGCGGCTCGTCCACCAGCGGCAGGGAGGCCACCACGGCCGCCCGCACGGAACCACCGGTGCCCCACCGCTCGAGCTCCCCGAAGAACGCGCGCTCGCCCGCCGTCTCCAGCGGCGCCGGGGTCAGGACCAGCACGTCGTCCTCCGGGCGGTCGGGTTCTGCGGTCAGGAGATCCGTCGGCTGGGTCCCGGCGCGGGGCACCGACGGCGACCCCGCGGGGCAGCCGCCACCGACGCTACGTCATCGCCGCGACCTCTCCCGTCGCGCTCGGCGTGGCCCGGCGGGTTCAGGCGGGGACGGGTTCGGCGGCCGCCGGCTCGTCCGGGACGCGCCACCGCGCCAGCCAGGTGCTGGCGGCCAGCACGTCGACCGCCGCCCACAACGCGCCGAACGCGACGGCCACCGGCAGCGCCGACCACCAGTTCCAGGGCGGGAGCAGGCCCAGCGACTCCAGCGGGAAGGCGACGGCGTAGACCGCCGCGGCGACCGCCGGACCCGCCACCCAGCCGGGGACCCGGCGATCGGCGGCGACGTCGACGAGCAGCGCGCCCACGACGAGCACCACCGGGAGCACCGACGGCGGGAAGCCCGTCGCCACCAGCCCGAGCCACATGACGCCGCGGTAGCCGAGGTAGACGACGGCGATCACCGTCGCCGTCCAGCGCAGCGCGACGACCCGGCGGGCCACCACGAGCGCCAGCAGGCCGGCGCAGATCAGCCACGCCGGGTGCACCCACGACGGCACCGGGAGCATGAACATGGCCGGCGACTGGCCCTGCGAGGCGGCGAAGTCCAGCAGCTGCGGCTCGGCCGTCGTCCGGCCGGCGTCGTAGGCCTCCAGCGACAGCACCCCGTACTCCTGGTGCTGGTTGGGGAAGACCACGTTCTCGACGAAGAACAGCCACAGGCCCAGCGAGACGAGGTCGCGGGTGCGCCCCGGCGCCGCGTACAGCCACCACCCGCGCAGCGCGCCGGCCAGCATGATCGCCGTCCCCAGGTACAGGAGCGCGTGGCTGGGGCTCCAGCTGGTGATGTCCAGCCCGTTGATCCGGTGGTTGACGATGTCGACCGGGACCGCGACGAGGAACGTGGCGGTGCCCACCTGCATCAGCCGCAGCGCACGCCGGTCCACGCCGTACCCGCTGTAGCTGTGGAACAGCACCAGCACGACGACGACGACGGTGCCCACCGTGTTGAGCAGGTGCGGCGGGGCCAGGTCGTCACGCAGCCACATGAAGTGCCAGGAGACGTCCCAGGACGACCCCAGCATCTTCAGCAGGAAGGCCGCCAGCCACGCGGTGTAGACCCAGCGCAGCTCGGTCTGGGTGGTGGGCCGCCCGGGCCGACCGGGGGTCACGTACGCCGTCCACAACCACCGGAGCAGGGCGATCGGGTGGGCCAGGCCGGCGCGGAACGTGCCCGGCGCCTGTGGCACGGGCGTCGCGACGGGAGCGGGTGCAGAGGACACGGGGATCTTTCTGACGGCGGGCGTTCGGGCGACCCTAACGGTGATCAGCGCCGTTTCCGAGCCTTCCGATCGCGCGTCCGCGGCGGCTGGGATGCGCGTGGACACGAGGGGTGATCGGGGCGGCCGGGGCGCGCGGTGCGTACTGTCGGACGACGTGGCGGAGAACGGCGGGCACCTGGTCTGGATCGACTGCGAGATGACCGGGCTGGACCTCACCAAGGACAAGCTGATCGAGGTCGCGGTGCTGATCACCGACTCCGAGCTGAACGTCCTCGACCCGGGCCTGGACCTCATCATCGCCGCCGACGACGCCGACCTCGACGGCATGACCGACTTCGTGGCCGAGATGCACGCGAAGTCGGGGCTGACCGACGCCGTCCGCGCCGCCACGCTCACCCTGGCCGAGGCCGAGCAGCAGATCCTGGCCTACGTGAAGCGGTTCGTCCCCGACCGGCGCACCGCCCCGCTGTGCGGCAACTCGATCGGGACCGACCGTGGTTTCCTCGCCCGGGACATGCCCGAGCTCGACGACCACCTGCACTACCGGATGGTCGACGTCTCCTCGGTGAAGGAGCTGGCCCGCCGCTGGTTCCCCCGCGTCTACTTCGCGCAGCCGCCCAAGGGGCTGGCTCACCGGGCACTGGCCGACATCATCGAGTCGGTACGGGAGCTGGCGTACTACCGGCGGACGCTGTTCGTGGCCGCACCCGGGCCCAGCGGCGAGCAGGCCAAGCAGGCCGCCGACGAGGTCATCGGCTCGTTCGCCGAGCTGCTGTCGGCGGGAGACGCCGGCGCCGCCTGACGACGGCGACTCCCCCGGCGGGCCGCCGCGGGGGCTCCGGTATCGTTGGCGCGTTCCCCCGGGCCGTCGCGCCCGGACGGATGCACGGTGGGTGTAGCTCAGCTGGTAGAGCACCAGGTTGTGATCCTGGGTGTCGCGGGTTCGAGCCCCGTCACTCACCCCAGCGGTGGAGGCCCTGGTCAGGCGACTGACCAGGGCCTTCGTCCGTACCGGCGCCTCGATGCTGCGGTCGAGCGTGGCCGCGTCGTAGCCGAACACGTCGATCAGCCGCGCGTTCACGATCAGGGTTCCGGTGGTCAGATCCCGATCGAAGGAATCGATGCCCGCAGCCGCCACGGCCAGGGCCGGCGTCGACCTTCTCGCTGCCGCCGGCGGGCCCCGCGGACCGGCCGTGACGGTGCCCGTGCCGGGGCCGACCTCACTGCAGGTCCACGAACCGCTCGACGTCGGTCGGACGGCCGGCGACGACGATCTCGCAGCCGTAGGTGAGCACGGTGTCGGTGGCCGCGTGGGTGTAACCGCCGCCGAGCTCGGGCTTGACCGAGACAACGGTGACACGGTGCTTCTTGCGCAACCCGGACTGCCCCAGCGGCACTCCCACCAGCTCGCGCGGCGGTTTGGTGGTGGCGAGCGCCCACTCCTCGTCCAGCCAGACCCAGTCCAGCAGGCGACCGGAGACCACGTGGGCCACCCGTTCCCCCATCTCGTGCTCCGGGAAGACGACGTGGCGGGCACCGATGCGCTCGAGGATCTTGCCGTGCTGGGCACTGAGCGCCTTGGCCCAGATGTGCGGGACGCCGAGTTCCGCCAACAGCGAGGTGGCGAGGATGCTGGCCTCCACGCCGGTGCCGATGGCGACCACGACGCGGCGGAACTCGCCGAGGCCCAGCTCGTTGAGGGTCTCCAGATCGGTGGCGTCGGCGACGACGGCGTGGCTCAGCTGCCCGGACAGTCGCTGCACGACGTGCGGGCGGCTGTCGACGGCCAGCACCTCGGTGCCGCTGCGGGTCAGCTCCAGCGCTATGGCGGTGCCGAAGCGGCCCAGCCCGATGACGGCGACCGGGTCCTTGCGACTAGCCAACGATGATCCTCTCCTCGGGCAGCTGGAAGCGGCGGCCGCGCTCGCGGAGGGCGAGGGCCGAGGCCAGGGTGAGCGGGCCGATCCGGCCGATGAACATGAGCAGCACCACCACGAGTTGCGCGGCAGGTGGCAGGTCGGCGGTGATGCCGGTCGACAGGCCGACGGTGGCGACCGCAGACACCGCCTCGAACAGCGCCCGGTCGAGGGCGACGTGCGTGAGCGCCTCCAGCGTCAGGGCAGCCAGGATCACCAGCCCCATGCCGAGCAGAGCCACGGCCAGAGCCTGTCGTTGGTTGGTGCCCGGGACCCGGCGTCGACCGACCTCGACATCAGCGTCACCACGCAGTTCGGCCCAGAGCACGTACGCCAGGAGCCCGAACGTGGTCACCTTGATCCCGCCCGCCGTGCCGGCAGACCCGCCGCCGATGAACATCAGCGTGTCCGTGAGGAGTAGCGTCTCCGGCTGCAGCGCGGCGATGTCGACGTTGTTGAACCCCGCACTGCGCGGCACCACCGCGGCGACGAATGCGGCCATCACCGTGGCGCCCGGGCACAGCGGACCCAGCGTGGCGGGGTTGCGCGCCTCGGCGGCCAGGTAGCCGAGCGTCCCGATCACGAGCAGGGCGACCGTCACGACCACGGTGACGCGGGTCAGCACCGACCACGTGCCCGGCCGACGCCACGAGCGGGCCAGCTCGAACACCACCGGGAAGCCCAGCCCGCCGACGATGACCGCGACGGCCATGGTCAGGCTGATCCACGGGTCGGCCACGTACTGCACGATGCTGTCGGCGTTGAGAGCGAATCCGGCGTTGTTGAACGACGAGATGGCGTGGAACACGCCGGAGTAGGCAGCGGACGGGAGTGGTTCGGCGTACTCGGTCGCGAAGCGGACCGCCAGCACGACGGCCACCAGTACCTCGGAGGCGAGGCTGAAGAGCACCACGTTGCGGATGACGCGTCGGACCTCGGACGCGGAGAGCGATTTCGTCTCGGCCTGGGCGACCAATCGGGCCCGCAGTCCCAGGCGCTGGGACAGGAGCAGCACGAGCAGGCTGGCCACCGTCATGATGCCGAGCCCACCGGCCTGGATCAGGAGGAGGAGCACTGCCTGACCGAAGCCTGACCAGTAGGTGCCGGTGTCCACGGTGACCAGACCGGTGAGGCTCACCGCCGAGGTGGCCTGGAAGAGGGCGGCGAGGACATCAGCCCGCCCCGGCCCGGCGGTGGCGACAGGCAAGGAGAGCAGCCCGGTGCCGGCAGCGACGGCCACGGCGAATCCGAAGGCGATCATGCGGCCCGGATGGCGTCGGCCGACGGTGCGCACGCTCACGAACGACACCACGGCAGCGGCAACCGGCGGCTACGCCGACCGACCGACCCGCTGACGCGGCCCCGCATCTCCCCCACCTCTGCCCGAGCGCGAATGATCCACGAAGAGGATAGCAGTACGATCGGTAGGCTCTAAGTATCGTTCGGAATGTCACCCGCTCCGCCCTCGGCCGGCCCGTCCGCCATGCGGCCTCCCGGTTGTGAGCCCCGCCGCCCGCCCCTCTGACCGCACCACGACTGAGAGCCGCTCGTGTCTGCGCCCACCACCGACCAGCCGTACCGCTGGGAGAATGCCCGCGTCCTGTGGACGTTCGTCAGGCCTCACCGACGGACGCTGCTCGGCGCCCTCGTACTGGGTTTCGGCGCTTCGGCTGCCGCCCTCGCCACGCCACTGGTCACCAAGCAAGTGCTGGACAACCTCGGCGCGCCGCAGGACCTGCTCCCACCCATCGCCCTCCTTCTCGGGCTTCTGCTCGTCGGCTCACTCCTCGGCCTGTCCCAGTGGACGCTCCTCGGACGCGTCGCCGAGCAGATCGTGCTGGATGCCCGGACGTCGCTGGTGCGCCGCTTCTTCAGCGCCGTCGTCCCAACCTTGCGCGAACGGTCCGCCGGCGAGCTCGTCACCAGGGTGACCAGTGACACGGTCCTGTTGCGCGAGGCTGCCTCGGGGAGCCTCGTCGGCATCGCCAACAGCGCCGTCACCCTGATCGGTGCGGTGGTCCTCATGGGCGTCCTGGACCTCGTGCTGCTGTCGGCCGTCGCCGTCGGGGTCCTGGTCATCGGGATCGTCGTCGCGCTACTCATGCCACGCATCACCGAGGCGGAGCGGAGCGCGCAGGCGTCGGTGGGTCGCCTGGGCGGCGTGCTGGAAACCGGGCTCCGAGCGTTGCGGACCGTCAAGTCCAGCGGTGCAGAGACGCGGGAGAGCGAGCGGGTCATCACCGAGGCCCGCGCATCGGCGGAGCACAGCATCCGAGGCGTCCGCATTTCGGCCATCGCCTGGACGATTGCCGGAAGCGGCATCCAGTTGGTGATCATCGGCATCCTCACCCTCGGCGCCTGGCGGGTGAGCACCGGCGCGCTGGCCGTCTCCACCCTCGTAGCCCTGCTCCTGTACGCCTTCCAGACCGTCGACCCGATCAGCGAACTCACCATGAACGTCACGCAGCTGCAGGCCGGAATGGCCGCCGCTGCGCGGATCCGCGAGGTGGAGGACATCCGGATCGAGGACGTGACGGCGGGCGACGACGTGCCGGCGCGAACGGGCACCACCGCTGACAACGGGCCGATCCTGACACTCGACGGCGCGAGCGTGACCTACCCCGGCCGGTCGCGCACCGCCGTCTACGACCTTTCCCTCACCGTGCCCCGGACCGGGCACATCGCTCTCGTCGGACCGTCCGGCGCCGGCAAGAGCACCGTCATGTCACTGATGCTGCGCTTCATCGCACCGGACCGCGGCTCCTTGACCATGGAGGGAGTTCCGTTCGACCAGCTGAGCATCGGCGCCGTCCGTTCCCGGATCGCCTACGTGGAGCAGGAGTCCCCGCTGCTGACCGGGACCGTGCGGGACAACGTGCTGTTCCGCCACCCCGACGCGGCCGACGACGAAGCCTGGGCGGCGCTGTCGGCGGTCCAGCTCAGCGACACCGTCGCGCGACTGGACCGCGGGCTCGACCACCCGGTGAGCGACACCACGCTGTCCGGCGGGGAACGTCAGCGCCTCGCACTGGCCCGTGCCATCGTCCGCCCACCGGCGATCCTGCTCCTCGACGAGGCCACCGCTCAGCTGGACGGGTTGACCGAGGCAGCGATCCAGGAGGTCATCCGTCAGGTGGCCCGGCACGGAGCTGTCGTCACCATCGCGCACCGGCTCTCCACGGTGCTCGACGCCGACCAGATCCACCTCATGGAGGACGGTCGGATCCGCGCGACCGGCACGCACCAAGAACTCTTGGGCGCCGATGAGATGTACCGAGGCCTGGTCGAGGCGCTCCGCATCGCCGGCTAACCCACGACAGTCCGCCGCGACCTGACTCGCGTGTGACTCCGTCCACATGGTTGGCTGTGCGTACCGTTTGGTATGTACAGTCGGAGCGTGAGCAGCTCCCCTTCCTCGACCCCCGCCTCCATCCCTAGCGGGCAGGCGGCCGATCCGACCGCAGGCGGAGGGGCCCGGCGCTGGGCCGCCTTGGCCGGGCTGACCCTGGCCGTCACCCTGCTGGCCGTCGACGGAACCGTTCTAGCCCTGGCCGCACCCGCACTCACGGCCGATCTCAACGTGACGTCGACGCAGCTGCTGTGGATCGGCGACGCCTACTCCTTCGCGCTGGCCGGCCTGCTGATCACCATGGGCACACTGGCCGACCGCATCGGCCGCAAGAAGCTGCTGCTCATCGGGGCCACCGGCTTCGGCCTGGCCTCGCTCCTCGCTGCCTTCGCCCCGGGCGCCGGCTGGCTGATCGTCGCCCGCGTCCTGCTCGGGGTCGCCGGCGCCACCCTGATGCCCTCGACCCTTTCCCTGGTCCGCAACCTGTTTCCCGAGCCCCGTCTCCGTACCCGTGCCATCGCCATCTGGGCGGCCGGTGGCACCGGCGGAGCCGCGCTGGGCCCGCTGGTCGGCGGCGTCCTGCTGGAGCACTTCTGGTGGGGCTCGGTCTTCCTCATCAACCTGCCGGTGATGGCCGCCGTGCTGGTCGTGGTCGCGCTCTTCGTCCCCGAGTCCCGCAACCCCCGCCCAGGAACCTTCGATCTGGGCGGCGCCGTGATGTCGCTCGTGGGGATCGTGTCACTGGTGTGGGCGGTCAAGCACACCGCTCAGGACGGCATTGATGTCCTCGGCATCGCCTCGGCGATCCTGGGAGCGGTCGTCCTCACGCTGTTCGTCCGCCGTCAGCGGCGACACCCCTCGCCACTGGTCGACGTCAGCCTCTTCGCCCGTCCGGCATTCACCGGCACTGTCGTGGCGAGCCTCCTCGCCGTCTTCGCGTTCAGCGGCCTGTTGTTCTTCTTCTCCCAGTACCTCCAGCTGGTCAAGGGCTACTCCCCCCTCCAGGCCGGCATCCGCGAGCTCCCGCTCACCATCGCAGCGGTGGTGGTGATCGTGATCATCGCGCCACTGGTGAGCCGTCTGGGCTTGGGCCGCACGCTGGGCGCGTCCCTGTTCGTGGCCGCTTCCGGCCTGGTTGTGCTGGCCGTGGCCGAGGGCGGAACGAGCTACGCAGGCCTGGCACTCGGCCTGGTCATCGTCGGGCTGGGCTTCGGGGTCACCTTCACCACCGCGACCGACGCCGTCCTCGGGGCCGTCCCACCGCAGCGCTCCGGTGCGGCGTCGGCCATCTCGGAAATGTCCTACGAGTTGGGCATCGCCCTGGGCATCGCCCTGCTGGGCACGCTGCACACCATCGTGTATCGCGCTTTCCTGCCGGACCTCTCCGGCCTCACCGCGTCCGCACGGGACGCAGTCAGCGAATCCCTGGCGTTCGGCACCTCCGCTCTCATGAATGGCGGCGACAACCGACTGCTCACCGCGGCCCAGGACGCCTTCAGCCACTCGATGCAGATCACGTCAGTGATCGCAGCCGTGCTGCTCGTCGTCGCCGGCGCGGTGGCGTGGAAGGTGGTGCCGGCGTCGCAGACCCAGCTCACCGACGACAGCTGAGGGTCGGCGTCCGTCATGCGACCCGCATGACGGACGCCGACCTCCCGCGGCTCTACTGCTCCCCCGTGTCCTCGTCGGCCAGGTCCAGCAGTTGCGCCCTCACGGCATCGGCCACGGATCTGGCGTGCTCGGCATTGACCACAGCGAGGGCCGCCAGCCCGTCGACCGCCAGGCTGACCAGCCGCACACGGTCGGGATCGAGCCCGTCAGACGTGAGGTTCTCTGTCCACCACTCCGTGTCCTCCGCGAAGATGCGGGCGACCCCCGGGCTGCCGTGCAGTGCCAGGCTGATGCTCCAGTACTCGTCGTCGGCAGTGGCAGTCCCGTCGGGGCTGGAGACGTCGTCACAGAGCACGTTGACGTAAGCACGCAGCAGCTTGCCCGGCCGGTTCTCCGAGAGGTCCACCCGATCGAGGACCCGCCTGCGAAACCTCTCGACCGAGTCTGCGGCAAGCGCCTCGAAGAGAGCCTCCCGAGAGGCGAAGTGGTGCGTGAGAGCACCCTTGGTCACCCCAGCCCGTGCGGCGATCGTGGCCAGCGATGTTGCAGTGGCGTCCTCGGCGAGAACCGCAGCCGCCGCATCCAGCAGACTGCGACGCGTCCTCACAGCATCACGGCCCGACCTGACCCCTTCGGAGCTGTTAGCTGGATCCATAGCCACCAGGATACCTTCCGTTCAGTCTGCTCAAGAAAACGAGTGGTACTATCGGGTAGCCGGTACAGCGTTGGTGCTGCCCCGGCGGGCCGGCGGCTCCCCTTCAGAGGGGCCTAGAACGTCCCACACCCTGCCCCCCCCCCCCCGTCGCTGCTACGGATGAGGCTTGAACGGCTCCGCTCGCAGGAATGGCGACAAGCGCGTGCACGACCGCATAGCGGAGCTGCGGGCTGAGCGAGGGATCAGCCGTAGGGAACTGGCGGATGGTGTCGGCGTACACCCTCAGACGATCGGCTACCTGGAGCGCCAGGAGTTCAACCCCTCGCTGCCACTGGCAATGCGCATCGCCGACTTCTTCGACCTACCCGTCGAGGCTGTCTTTTCCCTACGCCCCCTGCGAAGGTCGTCGAGCACTCCGCCGAGGCCGTAGCCGGGAGGGGTGCGCACTCCCGACCTCGCGGCTTCAGACCGTCGGACGATCGGGCCTGCGCTGGTGCGCTGCCAGCTGCGCCCGCTCGCCACCTTCTGAGCCGAGACCTCTGCCTGCACCGTCACCGTTGCCATGCCGCCGTGCCGCTCGCCGTCCGCGCAGCCCGGCCTCGGTGTTCATCTGGCGACGCGACATCAGCTCCGGCAGCATCTCGCCGATCTTCGAGACGACTTCGGCGGTGAACCACACCCCCTTCGTCGCACCGGTGCGCTGGTGCGGGACCCGGCGGTCGCGCACCAGGTCCTTGAGCCACTTCTTCTTCATGTTGAGCATCTGAACCACCTCGGCTGACGTGTAGCAGCGGACGGCGGCGAGCTGTTCGTCGGTCATACCCGCACCTGTCCGGCGTCGTGCGGGCACCGCAATCGCCAACCGACGGGTCGGGCCGACAGGCCAGCCAATGTGGGGGGCAGATTGGGGGGCAACGAGGACGATGAAGGCCGGTCAGGGACGATCGGGGACGATCGGGGACGCCCGAGAAGCCCGGCATCCTGCGGCGTCACCGGGCCACCAGGCCCGGGACCGGCTTCACTCGCGGGTTCGAGCCCCGTCACTCACCCAGCGGTGGGGGGGGGGGGGGGGGGGGGGGGGGGCGGGCGCGGGGCGGGCGGGGGGGGGGGGGGGGGCCGCGGGCGGGGGGGGGGGGGGGGGGGGGTGGGGGGTGTGGTGGGGGGGGGGGGGGGGGGGGGGGGGGGGGGGGGGGGCGGGGGGGCGCCCCCGCCCGCCCCCCCCCCCCCCCCCCCCCGGGCCCGTGGAGCCGGGCCCGGCTCCCGGTGGTCAGCGGGTGGCGATGGCGGTGAGCACGTCGAGCCTCGCGGCCCTGCGGGCGGGCAGCAGACCGGCGGCCAGGCCGGCGAGCACCGCCGCGGCGGTGACGGCGAGCAGCCTGACCACGGGGACCTCCATGACAAACGGGTTGTCCCCGGACAACCCGGCCAGGGTGGCCGCGGCCAGACCGAGACCCAGACCGACGCCCACGACCGCGGCGACGGCGGCGATCAGCGCCGCCTCGGCGCGGACCATGCCGGCCAGCTGCCCGCGGGTCATGCCGACCGCGCGCAACAGGCCGATCTCGCGGGTCCGCTCGACGATGGACAGCGCCAGGGTGTTGGTGATGCCCAGCAGCGCGATCAGCACGGCGAACCCGAGCAGCACGGTGATCAGACCGAGCACCTGGTCCACGGCGGCGGCCCGACCGGCCGCGGCCTCGGCCTGGTCGAGCACCTCGGCGTTGGGGAAGTCGGCGACCGCTGTGCGCAGCGCCGTCCGCGCGTGGGCCGGGTCCGTGCCGTCGGCGAGGGCGACGTAGACGGTGGCGTCGACGTTCTCGCTGAAGTGGGCGGCGTAGGTGTCCAGGGAGATGACGTAGCTGGTGGACAGCGCGCGGGCGGAGTCGTCGGCCATCAGCCCGACCATCCGCAGCCGCTGGTCACCCTCGCGCGGGAGGGTCAGCGCGAGAGTGTCGCCGACGGACAGGCCGCGCTCGGCAGCAACGCTGTCGGCGAGCACTATGCCGCCGTCGGTGAGGGCGGCCAGGTCGCCGGCGGTCATGTCGATGTCGGCGACACGGGGCAGGGTGGCCGGGTCGACCGCGGTGAGCGCGCTGGTCGTGCCGGCGTCGAGCCAGTGGCCGTAGCGGACCGCGGAGACGGTGGCGACCTCGGGCAGGGCGGCGACGCGGGCGGCGATCTGCGGGGACAGTCCGCCGAGCATCTCGTCGCGGCTGCTCTGCACCAGCAGGTCGGCGGTGATCGCCTCACCGGTGGTCGCTCCGATGGCCTTCACCGAGCTGCCGAGCACCGTGACGAAGCCGATCAGCGCCAGGCTCAGCGCCAGGGCCATCGCGGTGGCTGCGGTACGCCGCGGGTTGCGCACCACGGACTCCCGGGCCAGCTGGCCGGGCACGCCGAGGCCGGTGAGCGGCCGGCCGACCGCGAGCGCGAGCCGCGGCGTCAGCACGGGGCTCAGCACGATCAGGCCGAACAGCAGCAGCACCGCGCCCAGCGCGACGCCGGCGATGTCGCGCAGCAGCGCGGCGGCAAGCAGGCCCGCCAGACTGAGTGCGGAGGCCGCCCAGCCGGCGATCAGCCGGCCGCGTCGGGGGGTCGTCGGCACGGGGTCGGAGCTACGCATGGCCTCCACCGGCGCGGTGCGGGCAGCCCGTCGGGCCGGACCCAGCACGGCCATCAGCGTGATCACCGTGCCGGCGGCCAGCCCGACGACGATCGTGCGGGCGGTGACGGTCAGCGGGCCGTCGGGCAGCGCCAATCCGACGCCGGAGGCCAGCCCCCGCAGGGCGTAGGCGGCGCCGACTCCGGCGGCGGTGCCGCCCGCGGCGCCGGTGACGCCGACCAGCAGCGCCTCACCGAGCACGGAGGCGAACACCTGCCGGCCGGTGCCTCCGGCGGCACGGAGCAGCGCCAGCTCCCCGGCGCGCTGGGTGAGCACGATGCCGAAGGTGTTGGCGATCAGGAACCCGCCGACGACGAGACCGGCGGCGGCCAGCGCCAGCAGCACGATGCGCAGGTAGTCGATGCTCTCCTTGGCGGCGTCGGCGCTGGCGGCGGCGGCGTCCTGGGCGTTGGCCACGGCGTAGTCCTCGCCGAGGGCGGAGGCCAGATCGCCGCGCAGATCGGTCACGGCGACGTCGTCGGCGGCGAGCACGTCGAGCGAGGTGACTCCGGCGCCGAGGTCGAGCAGCGCCTGCGCGGTGGGCAGGTCGACCAGCGCCACCGTGCTGTTGGCCAAGCCGTCGCCGTCCCCGACGCCGGTCAGGCCGACCACGCGCAGCTGCCGGCTGGCGGTCGCCGACACGGTGACGGTGTCGCCGAGAGCGATGCCGTGCTCGGCGGCGGTCGCCGAGTCGAGCACCACCTCCCCGTCACCGGCCGGGGCGCGGCCGGCCCGCAGGCTGTAGGCGGTGAACGGGGCCTCGGCCCAGGAGGCGAGGATGGTCGGCCCCGCCAGTCCCACGGACTGCCCGTCGACCTGCAGCTGCCCTGGACCCGAGACCACCGCCCGGACCCGGTCGACACCGGGGGTGGCAGCGATGCGGTCGGCGAGGCCGACCGGTAGCGGGTCGCGCTGCACCTCGACCCCCATCGCGGCGTCGAAGGCGGCCGCACCCCGGACGGTGAGGTCGACGCCGGCGGCGGTGGCGCGGAACTGCTCGTCGAGCAGTCGACTGCTGGTGTCGGTGAGCACGAGGCTGCCGGCGGCGAACGCGACACCGAGCGCGACGGCCAGCCAGGTCAGCGCGAGCCGGGACCGGTGCGCGAGCGCGTTGGCGAGAGCCAGACGGAACATCTCGGCTCACACCCCCGCTCGCGTGTCGAGGCCGGCCATGCGGGCGAGCACCGTCTCGGCGGTGGGGTCGGGCAGCTCGTCGACGATGCGGCCGTCGGCGAGGAAGACGACGCGGTCGGCGGAGGCGGCCGCGACCGGATCGTGGGTGACCATGACGATCGTCTGGCCCAGCGTGCGGGTGGCGTTGCGCAGGAAGGACAGCAGCGCGGCGCCGGCGCGGGAGTCGAGGTTGCCGGTCGGCTCGTCGGCGAAGACCAGCTCTGGGCGGGCGATCAGCGCCCGGCCGACGGCGACGCGCTGCTGCTGCCCCCCGGACAGCTGCGCCGGGCGGTGGTCGAGCCGGTCACCCAAGCCCAGCATCGCCACCAGCTCCTCCTGCCACGCCGGGTCGGGGCGCTTGCCGGCGAGCGTGAGCGGCAAGCTGATGTTCTCGGCGGCGGTCAGCGCCGGGATGAGGTTGAAGGCCTGGAAGACGAAGCCGATCCGCTCGCGACGCAGCAGGGTGCGGTCGCGCTCGGACAGGGTGGTCAGGTCGGTGTCGCCGAGGAGGACCCGGCCGGAGTCGACGGCGTCGAGGCCGGCGAGGGCGTGCACGAGGGTCGACTTGCCCGACCCGGAGGGACCCATGACGGCGGTGAACTCACCGGCGGGGATCGCGACCGAGGCGCCGTCCAGGGCTCGGACGGTGGCCTCGCCGCGGCCGTAGGTCTTGACCAGGTCGATGGCGCGGGCGGCGATCGGCGGCTCGTCTTCCGTCGTCGCGGCGGCCGGGACGGCGGAGGAGCGGGTCATGGTCTCTCCTGCAGAGGCGGGCCGAGGGTGCGGTGGGAGAAGAGGGCGGGCGGGCATGGCGTCTCCAGGGGGCGTGTGAGGCGGGTGGTCAGCGGGTGCGGCGGCGCAGGGAGCGGGCCACGGCCGCCCGCGCGAGCTGGTGGGTGCGGGCGTCGTGGAGCAGTTCGGCCTGGCGGGCGTGGAAGAGCTCCTCGTGGAGCAGGTTCACGGCGGGTGTCCCTTCGTGCGGGCGGTGCAGGGAGTGGGGGAGCGCCGGCGGCGGAAGCATCGCGGGCTTCCGCCGCCGGGCGGTCAGGGCAGGACGCGGTAGCCGGCCGCCTCGATCGCGGCGGCGATGTCGGCGCGGTCCACCGGCCGGGTGGCGGTGACGGTGGCCATGCCGCTGGCCAGGTCGACGGTGACGGTCTCGACGCCGTCGACGGCGGCGATCTGCTCGGTGACCGCCTGGCGGCAGTGCGCGCAGGTCATCCCGGTGACGCGGAAGGTGGTGGCGCCGATGAAGGTGCGCGGGGTGCCGGACAGCATGGGGAGCTCCTGGTGCGTGGGTGCGGCGTCGGTCGGGAGGAGCCTCGGCGCCGGGGTGGGTGCCTCTCACCGGGGAAATCGCCGGTATCTGTGCTGGGATCGGCCGGGTCAGTGCCCGTGCCCGTGCCCGTGCCCGTGCCCGTGCCCGTGGCCGGCGGTGCCGGCCGGGGGCTTGCCGCCGGGAACGGCGAGTGCGGTGAGCACGAACAGCGCGGCGAGGACGGCGGCGGTGACGGCGAACGCCCGGCCGTAGCCGTCGATGAGCCCGGCGGAGGTGGCGAGGTTGCCGGCGACGGCGGTGAGCGCGGCGACGCCGAGGGCGGCGCCGATCTCGTGGCCGGTCATCATCAGCCCCGAGGCCAGCCCGGAGCGCTCGGCGGGCACGTCGCTCATCGCGGCGACGGCGATGGCCACGAACATCGGGCCGACACCGGCACCGACGAGCAGGAAGCCGGGCAGCACGTGGGCGGCGTAGGAGGTGCCGCCGGCGCTCGTGGCCAGCAGCAGCACGCCGGCGGCCAGCACGACCAACCCGCCGAGGATGAGGGTGCGGGCGCCGAGGTGGCCGATGACCTTCGACGCAGCGGCGGCGGCGAGGGTGATCGCGGCGGCCAGCGGCAGGAACTGCAAGCCGGCCACGACCGGCGTCGAGCCCACGATGGCCTGCAGGTACAGCGAGGTCAGGAAGATCGCGCCGACCACCACACCGGTGACACCGGCCATCACCGCCGAGGCCGAGACCAGCGACCGCATCCGCCAGGTGGCCGGCGGGATGAGCGGATCGGCGGCGCGCCGCTCGAGCCGGGCGAACGTCGTGAGCAGGGCGGCGGCGGCGACCAGCGCGAGCCAGGTGCGCGGCGCGGCCCAGCCGGCCGAGCGGGTGGCCTCGATGCCGAACACCAGGGCCAGCAGCCCGCCGACCAGGGTGAGCGCACCGGGCACGTCGAGGCGGCGCAGCGCACCGGTCCTCGCGTTGCCGCGGGTCACGGTGCGCAGGGTGCCGAGCACGACGGCGATGCCGATCGGCACGTTGATGAAGAAGACCGCCCGCCAGCCCAGCGCGCTGGTCAGCGCCCCGCCGAAGAGCACGCCGGCGGCGATGCCGAGGCTGCCGACGGTGCCCCACACCGCGAGCGCGGTCTGCCGCTGCTTTCCGGCGTAGGCGGTCATGATGATCGACAAGGCGGCCGGGGTGAGCAGTGCCGCACCGGCACCCTGCGCCGCCCGGGCTCCGATGAGCGTGAGCGGGGTCTGCGCCAGACCGCTGACCAGCGACGCGGCGGTGAACAGGGCGATACCGGCGAGGGCCGCGCGGCGCCGGTCGAGCAGGTCGGCGATCCGGCCGCCGAGCAGCAGCAGCCCGCCCGACAGCAGCACGTAGGCGCTGATCGTCCACTGGTAGTCCGCGGCCGACAGGCGCAGGGACTCGCTGATGGACGGCAGGGCGACGTTCACCACCGACACGTCCAGGATGACCATGAACTGGGCGGCGATCATCAGCGCGAAGACCGTCCACGGCCGGCGCGGCTCGTCCGCGGCAGGTGCCGCGTGACCGTGGCCGCAGGCGTGCGGGTGCTGGTGAGCGGGCGCCGCCGGTTCGATGGTGGGGTGGGCCGACATGGCTCCTCCTCGAGGTGGGTCTGCGGGTCTGGCTGCCACGCTCGCCGCCGTCGAGGGCCCTCACGCCGGGAAAACCACCGGGATCGCGATCACGGGACCTGTCCGCTGCGGTCGGTACGGTCCCGTTCGTGCTGGCCGGACGGGATGCCGAACGCGCGGCGATCGCTGCGCTGCTCGGCGCCGCCCGCGCCGGGGCCGGCGGATCCCTGGTGATCCGCGGCGTGGCCGGGTCGGGCAAGTCGACGCTGCTGGCCGACGCGGTCAGCGCTGCGGCCGGCATGCAAGTGCTGCGCACGTCGGGGGTGGAATCGGAGTCGCCGCTGGCGTTCGCCGCGTTGCAGCGGCTGCTGTGGCCGCTGCGCGCCCGCCTGGACGCGCTACCGGCGCGGCAGGCCGCCGCGCTGGGCGCGGCACTGGGCGAGGCCGACGGCGAGGGCGATCGGTTCCTGGCGTTCCTGGGAACGCTGAGCCTGCTCGCCGACGCCGCCGAGGAGGCCCCGGTGCTGGTCGTGGTCGACGATGCGCACTGGCTCGATGACGCCTCGGCCGCGGCGCTGCTGTTCGTCGCTCGCCGGCTGCAGGCCGAGCGCGTCGCGCTGCTGTTCGCCGCCCGCGAGGGCGAGGGCTACGGCTTCGAGGCGCCCGATCTTCCCACCGCCGTGCTCGGTGGCGTGAGCGGTGCCGACGCCGAGGAGCTGCTGACCGCCCAGGGCAACGGTGAGGTCGACCCGGCGGTGCGCGACCGGCTGGTGACCGCGACCGGTGGCAACCCGCTCGCGCTCGGTGAGCTCGCCGCCGCGCTGACCGGTGACCAGCTGGCCGGGCGGGCGCCGCTGCCGACCCGGCTTCCGTTGACCGGCGGGGTCGAGCGCGGGTTCCTCGACCGGGTCCGTCGCCTGAGCGCGCCGGCCCAGCGGCTGCTGCTCCTGGTCGCAGCCGACGACACGGGCCGGCTGACCGTGGTCCGCGACGCCGCCTCGCGTCTCGACATCGCCGACGACGCCCTGGACGAGGCGGAGGGGATCGGGCTGCTCCGCGTCGACGGCGACACCCTGGCGCTGTACCACCCGCTGGTCCGCTCGGCGGTGTACCGGGCGGCCACCAGCGCGCAGCGCCGCGCTGCCCACCGAGCGCTGGCCGACGTCCTCGGCGCCGACCCCGACAGGCGCGCCTGGCACCTGGCCGCGGCGGCCGATCGGCCCGACGAGACGGTGGTCGGCGCGCTCGACGGCGTCGCCGAGCGCGCCGCCGCCCGCGGAGGACACGAGGCCGCCTCCGCCGCCTGGGCCCGCGCGGCCGAACTGACCGTCGACAGCGCCGCCCGCGGCCGGCGGCTGTTCTCCGCTGCCTCCTCGGCCTGGCTCGGCGCCCATCCGTCGCACGCCGCCGGGCTGGCGGCCGCCGCCGCGGCCGACCTCACCCACCCGGTGCAGCGCGCACGGCTGCTGCTGCTGCAGGGCCAGATCGAGTGGAACACCCACTCCCTCGACGACGGCTACGACCTCGTCCTGGAGGCCGCCACCCTCGCCGCCACAGCCGACGAGGCGATCGCGCGGCCGCTGGCGATGCTCGCCGCGGCGCTGTCGGCGTTCGGGGCGCGCTCCCCGCGCCCGGTCGACCCCGCCACGCTGGTCGGCCAACCTCCCGCCGACGCACCGGCCACCGGCCGGGCGGCCTGGGAGCTGCTGCAGGGGTTCGCCGCCGTCGGCCGGCGGGACTGGGCGCACGCCGCGGCCGCGTTCCGGCGCGCGTTCGACCTGACCGACGCCGAGCCGCTCGACGGCGACCACGTGCTGCAGCCCAACCTCGGCATCGCCGCCTGGCTCATCGACGACGACGAGCGCAGCCTGCGGCTGCACGCCGAGCAGCTGACCGCCGCCCGCCGCGGCGGCGCGCTCAACATGGTCGAGCACGCCCTCACCCGCGGGTTCCCCGCGCAGCTGGCGACCGGGGCGTGGACGAGAGCCGCCGCAGCCGCCGCCGAGGCGCTGCCGCTGACCGCGAGCACCGGCTCCACTGGGCTGACCGCCCTGCCCACCGCGCAGCTGGCGGTGATCGCGGCCCTGCGCGGGGACGATGCCGCCAGCCGTCACCTCGCCGACGTCGCCGCGGTCCGCGCGGCGCACCCGGTCGGAATCACCGACAGCCTCGTCACCGACCTGGCGCACTGGGCGCAGGCGCTGCGCGGCGCCGACCGGCCCGCGCCCGCGCTGCACCACCTGGAGCAGCTGCAGAACCCGATGCTGCGCCGCATGGCCGCCCTGGACGTCTTCGACATCGCCGTCCGCGCCGGCCGGACCGACGTCGTGCGCACGTGGCTGGCCGAGGTCGAGCAGTTCGCCGCGGCCACCGGCATCGCCTCGGCGGTCGCCGTCACCGAGCACGGCCGCGCGCTGCTCGCCGACGGCCCGGACGCCGAGAAGCACTTCCTGGCCGGCCTCGATGCGCACGCCGCCTCACCGCGGCTGCCCGACCGGGCCCGCACCCAGCTTGCCTTCGGTGAGCACCTGCGGCGCACCCGGCGGCGGGTCGACGCCCGCGAGCACCTGCGGGCCGCGCTCACCGTCTTCGAGGAGCTCGGCGCCGCGCCCTACGCCGAACGGGCCGCCCAGGAGCTGCGCGCCTCCGGGGAAACCGCCCGCCGCCGCGACGTCACCACCACCACCGAACTGACCGCGCAGGAGCGCCAGGTCGCCGCACTCGTCCGGCAGGGCCTGTCGAATCGGGACGTCGCGGCGCGGCTGTTCGTGTCCCCCCGCACCGTCGACTTCCACCTGCGCAACGTGTTCAGCAAGCTCGGCGTGGCCTCCCGGGCGGAGCTCACCGCTCTTCCGGTCGACTAGCCGCAGGGCTCGGGCCTGCTCCGGCGCCGTGCGGGCGTCCGGAACCGACCTGGAGGTTCTCCCCGGGTGCCCGGACCGGCCGGCGCGACGTTCCCGGCCGGCACGTTCCCGGCCTGCCCTGGCAGACCTGCCGCGGCTCCGCTCTGCTCGCCTCCTCGGCGCTCACGCCCGGGCGCTGGCCGCCCGGCTCATCGCGGACGCCGCCGGGCCGCAGCAGCCCACCGGCCCGGCCCCGGCAATCCCGGCGGTTCTCCCGGCGTGACGCCGGCGGTCCGTTCCTAGCGTCGGCCTCAGCCCACCGAGCCACTGATCCGCGACCGACCGCGCACCCGAGGAGCCCTGGATGGCCCACCACCCCACCCCTGCTGCACGTCCCGCGCGGACCGGCCTGCTCGCCGGGCTGCTCGCCGCCGCGGCCGGTGAGATCGCCGCCTCCGCCACGCGCCGTGGCCGCTCACCGTCCTCCGGCCTGGCCCGCGGCCTGGTCGACGCCGCCCCCGCGATGCTCGTCGACGGCGGCGTCGCCCTCGTCGGCCGGGCCGACAAGCCCGGCCTGGCCGTGCTCGCGGCCGGTGCCAGCGGCCTCGCCGCCGCCGCTGGCGGCACCGTGGCCGGCCGTCGCCCGCTGCTCGGTGCCGCCGTGGCCGCTGCTCCGCACGCCGTCGGCGGCTACCTCGCGCTGCGCCGCGGCGACGCCTCGGCCCGGGACACCGCAGCCGCCACGGCCGCCGGCATGTTCACCGCCGCGGCCGCGGTCGCGGTCGCCCCGCTGACGGTACCGCCGTCGGCGGTGCTGGCCGCCGCCGCGGCGGCCACGGGCGCGGTCGTCGCCACGGACCGCCGCGCACGTCGCCGTGGCGCCGCCGCGCTGCGCGACCAGGTGGCGTTGCCGACCCCCGTCCGGTCGCTGCCGCCGGTGCCTGCCGCCGACGCGGCACCGCAGCCGGGCGTCGCCCCGCTCCTGGCCGAGCCCGGCGAGCTGGTCGTCATCGACGTCACCGTCCCCGAGCCGCGCACCGACCTCGGCACCTGGCGACTCGAGGTGGACGGCGAGGTGGAGCGGCCGCTGTCCCTGACCCTCCGCGAGCTCCTCGCCCTGCCCCTGGAGGAGCGCGACCTGCTGGTGATCTGCGTGCACAACCCCGTCGGCGGCGACCGGATGGGCTGCGCCCGCTGGACCGGCTTCGGCCTGGCCGACCTGCTCGAGCGGGCCGGCGTGACTGACGACGACGGCTGGCTGGTCGCCGAGGCCGTCGACGGCTACGCCAACGTGCTACCGCTGGCCGTGGCCCGCCGGCACGGCTTCCTCGCCGTCGGGATGGCCGGGCAACCACTGCCCCGCGAGCACGGCAGCCCCGCCCGCCTGCTCGTCTCCGGCCGGCACGGGCAGGACGGCAACCTCAAGTGGTTGCGGCGCCTGACCGTCACCGCGACACCTCCGCCGTCCTACTGGGGCTCGCGCGGCTGGACCGACGGCACCTACCCGGTGCACCCGGCCTCCCGCATCGACGCCCCCGGCCCGCATGCCCACATCCAGCCCGGCGAGGTCACCATCCGCGGCTACGTCTGGGCGCCGCCCATCGGCGTCGATCGCGTGCAGTTGCAGATCGACGGCGGCCCGTGGACCGAGGCCACCCTCGGCGTCGACCTCGGCCCGGACGCCTGGCGGCCATGGGCGGCCCGATGGGCGGCCACGCCCGGTACGCACCGGCTGCGCGTCCGGTGCCGCACGACCACCGGCCAGTGGCAGGAGGAGGAGACCACAACACCCTTCCCGCACGGCGTACGGGGCCTCCACGCCATCACCGTCCACGTCGGCGGCAGTCCCGCCGGTCCGGCGCTGCGCCGGCTGGTCGGCCTGGGCGTCACCCGTACGAGCTGGGCGGTGCGGAGTGTCGCCGCATGGCGTCATCCCGAGCCCAGCGGTCCGGCCGCAGCCCGGCCCGCCGACCCAGCCAGCTGACCACACGCATCGCCACCCACCCACACCTCTCACTCCCACCGTTCTGCGCCGATCGCAGGAAGGGTGTTCCGATCAGCGCTCTGTCCCTGACCTCACAGGAACTCGCCATCGAGACGCTGCCCCTTGTCCGAGGGTGATTGCGGCAGGACCGCTCTACGGCACCATCTCCGACGTGACCACCTTGCGCATCGCCCAGGACGACGCCGCCGACGAGCTGCTGAGCCGAGACCCGCTCGCGCTGCTGATCGGGATGCTGCTGGACCAGCAGTTCCCCATGGAGCGGGCCTTCGGGGCCCCGCGCCTGCTGGCCGACCGGCTCGGCGTGGACAGCCTCTCGGCCGAGCAGCTGGCGGCGATGGACCCCGAGGAGCTCGTGCGGGTGTTCCAGGGACCGCCGGCGTTGCACCGCTACCCCGGTTCGATGGCCGGCCGCGCCCAGGAGGTGTGCCGGACCCTCGTCGAGCGCTACGACGGCCGCGTGGAGGGGCTGTGGGCCGACGCACCCGACGGCGCCACGGTGCTGAGGCGGCTGAACCAGCTGCCGGGCTTCGGGGCGCAGAAGTCGAAGATCTTCCTCGCGCTGCTCGGGAAGCAGTACGACGTCACCCCGCCCGGCTGGCGGGAGGCGGCCGGTGACTACGGCGCCGACGGCTCCCGGCGCTCGGTCGCCGACATCACCGGCCCGGAGACCCTGGCCGAGGTGCGGGCGTTCAAGCAGGAGCAGAAGCGGGCCGCGAAGGCGGCGAAGCAGGTGACGACGGGCTGACCGGGGCCCCTGCACCGGGCCCCGCCCGGTGGCACCATGGGGGTGGTCCGGGGAGCCGGCGGGGCTGATCCCCCGCGGCCACCGGCCAGCGGAGGGAAGGGTGCCCGTGGCCTCGAGCCAGCAGTTCCCGCGGTCGCGCAAGCCGGAGCCGGTGCTGATCACCGAGGCTGCGCCGAGCCTGACCGACCAGCAGGCCGCCCGCAGGCGGCGCTACGTGATCACCATGGCGATCCGCGGTCTGGCGCTGATCCTGGCTGCCGTCTTCTACAAGATCGTCTGGCTGATGATCATCCTGGCGATCCTCGGCACGGTGCTGCCGTGGGTCGCGGTCGTCATGGCCAACGACCGGCCGCCCAAGAGCCGGACCCGCCTCGCCGGGGTGGATGCCCGGCCGGACCGGGTGCTGGAGAACCCCGCCCGGACGGGGCGCGTCATCGAGGGATAGCCGGTGAGGGCGGGCCGGCGCGCTCCGGGCTGACCGACCACCCCGGCCGCGCAGGTCACGACCGCGCCGGTGCGGAGCGCCGCTGCGACGGCGGCGGCCGCCGGCCGTCGGCGACCTCGGGGGACAGGACCGGGCGGGGAGCGGTGTTCGCGGCCGGCACCCTGTCAGAATGGTCGCCGGGTGCGCCGAGCACCGCGGCGATCCCGGCCGCGCGGCCGTCGCACGACTGCACCGTCGAACAGGGAGACCGCATGAGCAGCAGCGACATCCTCGAGCGGCCGGACGTCCGCGACTCCGACACCGGCAACGCCAACGAGGTCTTCCACTACGTCAAGAAGAACAAGATCGCCGAGAGCGCCGTCATGGGCACCATGGTCGAGGCGCTGTGTGGCGAGGTCTTCCCGGTGACCAAGAGCCCCAAGCCCGGTAGCCCGGTGTGCCCGGCGTGCAAGGAGGTCTACCAGCAGCTCCGCAAGGAGTAGCGCTACCGCAGGCCGAGCCGGCGGGCCTCCTCGTCGAGCTTGGCCTGCCGCCGCTCCCGGCGGCGGCGCTCGTGCCGGCGCAGCGGCGCCGGCCAGCGGGCCTGGATGGTGGCGTTGAGCTCCGCACCCAGGAGCACCGCCATGCCGAAGAAGAAGCAGAACAGCAGGGCGCCGATCGGTGCCGCCAGCGCTCCGTAGGGCAGGGCGGTGGTGAGGAAGCTGCCGACGTAGGCGCGCAGCAGCAGCGCGGCCACCAGGAAGAACCCGAGGCTGAGCAGCGCGCCGGGCAGGTGCCGACGCCACGGCAGCCGGTTCGGCAGGGTCACGTGGAAGAAGCTGGTGAGCGCCAGCAGCAGGCCGATCACCACGAGCGGCCAGTACACGGCGTTGATCAGCATGTCGGTGGTGCTCCGCCAGTCGGCCGGGACGAGGCCGACCAGCGTGCCGCGGCCGAGCACCAGGAGCGGGAGCGTCAGCACCGCGAGGAGAAGCCCGACGACGAACAGCCACAGCGCCTTCAGCCGGGTGCGGATCGGGCCACGCACGTCGCGCTGGTCGTAGGCGATGACGATGGTGTTCATGAAGGTCGCGGTCGCCGAGGACCCCGCCCACAGCGAGACCAGGAAGCCGACGCTGACCACCTCCAGCCGGCCCGAGCCCAGGATGTCGGCCAGCGTGGGGCGTACCAGGTCGTCGACGACGTCGTCGGTCAGCACCTCGGACGAGGCGTTCAGCAGTTGTTCCTCGATCATCGTGACCGCGTCGTCGCCGATGAGGGAGCCCAGGTAGCCCAGCGAGCCGAGCAACCCGATGAGCAGCGGCGGTACCGACAGGATCTGCCAGAACGCCGCCTCGGCCGACAGGCCGATGATGCGGTCCTGCCAGGCCTTGGCCAGCGTGCGCCCGAGCACCTGCAGCGGCACCCGTAGCGGGGTCGGCCACCGGCGCAGCCGGGAGGGCGGTGGCACATCGGCCCGGGTTGCGCCGGATGCGCCGGGAACGGGGGGCTCCGGCTCGTCCGCGCCGGCCCGGGCGGGCGAGCCGCTGGGGAGGACGGCGCTCACCTGCACAGTGTGCACGCCGCGCCGGCGGGGACCGGCGGGACTCCCGGCGCCGGCGCCCCGCGGAACGCCTCGGGCGGCCGGCGTCAGGCCGCCCGCGGACGCGGCGGGCGCCGGCCTCCGGGCGCGGGCGAGCCGCCCGGTGCGGTGCCCTCGGGGCCCGGCGGGGCCGGCTCCTCGGCGGGGACGCAGTTGATCACGGGTTCGGCGGCGTAGCGCGTGCGGAAGGGCTCCCGCTTGATCTCCGCACCCGTGTCCAGGTCGCGGAAGACGCGGGTCACCGTGATGTCGAACCCGGTCGAGCCGGACTGGGGCTCGCAGGTGGGGCTGTCCGGCTTGTTCTGCACGACCGGCTGGCGGATGTTGTAGCGCTCGCTGCTGATCGACTCGATCTCGTAGCGCGGGGTCCCGTAGAAGGTGACGGTGATGGTCCCCGGCGTCCAGGCGGTGTCGATGTAGACGCCCGTGTCCCCGTCGTTGCGCCACTTGAGGTCGATCGAGTCGTAGTAGACCGTCGCCTCGCGGCCGGCCGGGTAGCGGCTGATGTAGTAGCTGTGCGGCTTGTGGAAGACGTCCTCGAGACCGGCGAAGAAGACGGCGTTGAACATCGTCGTGGCGAACTGGCTGATGCCGCCGCCCACGGCGGTGGTGAACTCGCCGTTGTTGATGACGCCGGCCTCGACGTAGCCCTGCGCCAGACCGCGGGGTCCGGTGAAGCCGTTCAGGCTGAACGTCTCCCCGGGCATGACGATCGCGCCGTCGACCTCTTCGGCCACCACCCGGATGTTCGTCCCGCTGGCCGGGTTGCCGATGTTGGTGGTGAAGCTGGAGATCTCCTCCCGGATGCCGAGGGCCTCGGCCTCCTCGGTGGTGAAGTCCGCGGGGACAGGGCCCAGTTCGGCGGTGACGGTCCGGGGCGCGTCCTCGGTCAGCACCGGCAGCAGCTGCTCGGCCAGCCGAGCCGGCGCGATACCGGTGCCGTCGACCGACGGGACGACGCGCACCGAGCCGCCGGAGACGTCGAAGGTGGCGTCCTGCGCCGGGGCGCCGAAGACCGACAGCTCGTCGCCGAGCGCCGCCTGCAGCGACCCGGGGTCCAGCTCGACGGCGAGCTCGCCGTCGTCCTCGGGGGTGAAGGCGAGCGCGTCGGCGATCGCCGTCACCGGCACCTCGGCCGAGGTGGTGCCGTCCTGGCTCACGACCTGGACGGGCGCGGAGAGCGCGGGGGTGACCGTCTCCTCGAGGACGCGGCGGGCCTCCTCGGCGTCGACCCGGACGGGGGTCTCTTCCACGGGCAGCTCGATCGGCGTGCTGGGGTCCCCGCCGGAGGCCAGGGCGTCGGTGATCGCGTCGGCGGCGCCCTCCCGGTCGAGGGTCCGGCCGTCCACCGGCTCCACGACCGACGGCGTGGTGCCCTCGATGGCGATCGTGGCGTCCTGCGGAGCCCGGTCGACCTGTGCGGCGATGGCCTCGATCTGCGCGTTCAGCGCCGTCTCCTCGCCGGTGATCACCGGCTCCACCTCGCGGTCGGAGACGAGGGTGACCAGGCGCGTCCAGGGGTTGAGCGGCTGCTCCTCGGCCGCGTCCACGGTGCGGGGGACGTCGAGGGTGATCCCCGCCGTGGCGGGGGAGAGGGTGGCCGTCACGTCGGCGGCGGTGACGGGGTGGTCGGCCACGACCCGGGGGGCGAGCTGCTCCTCCAGCCGCTGGGCCGCCATCGCGGGGGAGAGCCCGCCGACGTCGACACCGGCGACGACGGTGTTCCGCGGCACCTCGCCGGAGGACGCGACCAGGTCGATGCCGTAGAGGGCGGCCAGCGCGGCCAGGACACCGGCGGGGACCAGGGCGGCGCGGCGCCGCCACCAGGGGCCGCGAGGGCCGCCGTGGTCCTCCTGTCCCGGCGGCGGGGGACCGGCGGCATCGGCGTCCTGGGTGGCCGGCTCGGGGGGCGCGGCGTCCGTGGCGTCCGTGGCGTCGCGGTCGTCGACGGGAGGGATGACGCCGGTTCGCGCGCTGTCGTCGTCCGCGGCGGGTGCCTCCGCGTCCACCGGGATGCGGCGGGTGCTGGCGGCGTCGTCGTCCACCGGGTCCGACCCGGTGGCGGCGTTCTCCGCGGTGACCGGGGACGCAGCGGGCGTGCCGGGCTGCCAGTCCCGGCCCACCGGACGGGTGTCGTCCGCCCCGGCCTGGTAGGCCGGGACCGAGCCCGTGGGCGGTGGTGGCCCGTCGCCGGCGTCGGGACGCATGCGCACCGTCTCGTCGGATGCGGGGTGGTGCTGGGACATGGGGGTTTCCTCCGGTCGCCGCCGACCGGGGGTCCCCACAGACGACGGAGCCGCCGGCCCGGCGCCCGCACGAGGCGGGACGTCGGACGCGGCGGCGTCGTCGGGTGAGGCGGTCATCGCGGGCGCGACGATAGCGCCTCTCTCACGCAGTTACGCGCTGCTCGCCCTCAGTGTCGATGATGTCGACGGCGATGTCACGCAGCTTGCCCTCGTACTCGCGGGCGTGGTGTCCGCAGAACACGAGGTCGCTGCCGTTGGCGAGCACGACACGGACCTTGGCAAGTGCGCCGCAGCGGTCGCAGTGGAAGGGCACGACCAGGTCGTCGGCGGCGGGGGTCGTCGTCAGCGTCTGGGTCATCTGGGTCATCACTCGCTCTCTACCGCACGGACCCGCGGCTGCGGATCGGCCTCCTGCACAGCGCCAGGATGGCCCCTCGGATTCCCGTTCCCGCCCGGTTCATCCCGGACTCGCCGAATGAGATGAGTCCGTAACACGCCGGGCGTGGGTGGAGCGGGTTCAGCAGGGGACGTCACTGGCTGGGACGGGTGGTGCACGTGCTGGTGATCATCTGCCGGGCCGTCGGGTGACCGGTCCGGCCGTGGGTCCGCTGCTGTTCTGACGGGCCCCACGCTACGCCGTCTACCCGACAGGTGTCGGCGTACACCGCCACCGGCACTCCGTGACCCCGTCCGGGTCATGGCGCTGCGCGAGGCCGACGGCGGTGTCCGGGACCGGTGCCGGCGTCCTAGTCCAGGTAGTCGCGCAGCACCTGGGAGCGGCTGGGGTGGCGCAGCTTCGACATCGTCTTCGACTCGATCTGACGGATCCGCTCACGGGTCACGCCGTAGACCTGGCCGATCTCGTCGAGGGTGCGCGGCTGGCCGTCGGTGAGGCCGAAGCGCAGCCGGACCACGCCGGCCTCCCGCTCGGAGAGGGTCTGCAGCACGCTGGTCAGCTGGTCCTGCATCAGGGTGAAGCTGACGGCGTCGACGGCGACGACGGCCTCGGAGTCCTCGATGAAGTCGCCGAGCTGGCTGTCGCCCTCGTCACCGATGGTCTGGTCGAGGCTGATCGGCTCCCGGGCGTACTGCTGGATCTCCAGCACCTTGTCCGGGGTGATGTCCATCTCCTTGGCCAGCTCCTCCGGGGTGGGCTCGCGGCCCAGGTCCTGGAGCAGCTCGCGCTGGATGCGGCCGAGCTTGTTGATGACCTCGACCATGTGCACCGGGATGCGGATGGTGCGGGCCTGGTCGGCCATGGCGCGGGTGATGGCCTGGCGGATCCACCAGGTCGCGTAGGTGGAGAACTTGTAGCCCTTGGTGTAGTCGAACTTCTCGACCGCGCGGATCAGGCCGAGGTTGCCCTCCTGGATCAGGTCCAGGAACGCCATGCCGCGGCCGGTGTAGCGCTTGGCCAGGGAGACCACGAGGCGGAGGTTGGCCTCCAGCAGGTGGTTCTTGGCGCGCTCGCCGTCGCGGACGATCCAGTTGAGGTCGCGGCGCATCTGCGGGGAGAGCTTCTGGCCCTCCTCCTCGGCCTGGCGCAGCCGCTCGGCGCCGTAGAGGCCGGCCTCGATCCGCTTGGCGAGGTCGACCTCCTCCTCGGCGTTGAGCAGCGCGACCTTGCCGATCTGCTTGAGGTAGGCGCGGACCGAGTCGGCCGAGGCGGTGAGCTCGGCGTCCTTGCGGGCCTGGCGGAGGGCCTCGGACTCCTCCTCCTCGTCCCACTCGAAGTCGGTGCCGCCCTCGGCGGTCTCCTCCTCGGCGGCGACCTCGACACCGTCCTTGCCGGTGACGACCGTCTCGTCGAGCTTGAGGCCCTCGGAGCCGGCGTCGACGACCGCGACCGCGCCGTCCTCGCTGGCCACCGCGGTGAGGACCGTGCCCTCGCCGGCCGCCGTGGACGGGGTGATCGCCGGCTTTGCGCGGCCCTTGGCCGCGGTCGTGGTACCGGCGGCCTTGGCCGGTGCCTTCTTCCGCGCAGCGGCCGGCTCGCCGGCCGGCTTCTTGGCACGGGTACCGGCTGCGGCCGTCCTGGCGCGCGGGGTGCTCGCTGCGGCTGCTTCCGGTGCTGGCTGATCGGCGGGCACTCAGGTTCCTTCCCGTGCTGGGTGCGTTCCCCGGGGGACCGTGTGGCCCGCGGGCAGCGGCTCCGGCCCTGTGCTCGGAGCGGGAGGGGACCCCACGGACCGGCGCGGCGTTTGGCCACGATCGGGTATGGGAATCCCTCCCGGCTGGAGCGCGGCGGGCTGGGGCTCCACCATTGTAACGACGTCGCCGGGTGAAACCAGCGCCTCGCACCCCGGCCCCTCGCTCCGAGGGGGCGGTCGGCTCACCCCGGGAGGGTCACTCGGCGCCGGGACGCCGCGGTCAGGCCTCGCCGCGCTCGGCCGCAGCCAGCGCGGCCCCGACGATCCCGGCGTCGTTCTGCAGCTCCGCGGGCACCACCGGGGTGCGCGTGGACAGCAGCGGGACCCACTTGTGGGCCTTCTTGCTGACCCCGCCGCCCACGATGATCAGGTCCGGCCAGACGCCGGCCTCCAGGACGTCGAGGTAGCGGTCGACGCGCTGCGCCCACTCGGGGTAGCTGAGCTCCTCCCGCTCCCGGGCGGCCGCGGAGGCGCGCTTCTCGCCGTCTTCGCCGTCGACCTGGATGTGACCGAACTCGGTGTTGGGCACCAGCTTCCCGTCGACGAACAGCGCGCTGCCGATGCCCGTGCCGAACGTGAGCATGAGCACCACCCCGCGCCGGTCGCGGCCGGCGCCGTAGCGCATCTCGGCCAGCCCCGCGGCGTCGGCGTCGTTCAGCGTCTCCACCGGGCCGGGGACACGCTGGGCGACCCCCGCGGCGAGGTCCGTGCCCAGCCAGGTCTTGTCGACGTTCGCGGCCGTGTGCGCGACGCCCGACTTGAGCACCCCCGGGAAGGTCACCCCCACGCGTCCGGACCACCCGAACGACCCGACGATGCGAGCCACGACGTCGAAGACGGGCTCGGGCAGCGACGGCTGCGGCGTCTCGATGCGCAGCCGCTCCCCGATCAGCCGTCCCTCGTCCAGGTCGACCAGGCACCCCTTGATGCCGCTGCCGCCGATGTCCACCCCGAAGCCCTGCACGCCGACAGGCTAGTGGAAGGCCCCCCTCGCCCCTTGCAGCTCGCATGCTCGCAGCGGGCCCCGACGAGGGGTCCCCTCCCTGCGGCAGGATCGCCGCATGACCTCTGCGCACGCACTTCCCTCCGACCGGCCGGCACCGGGCGCGCTGCTGGAGCTCGCGGTGACGGCCGCACGGGAGGCCGCCGCCCTGGTGGCCCGCGGGCGGGAGTCCGCCGGCGAGCACGTCACCACCAAGTCCAGCCCCGTCGACGTCGTCACGGCGGTGGACACCGCCAGCGAGGAGCTGCTGGTGCGGCGGCTGCTCGCCGCCCGGCCGGCGGACGGGGTGCTGGGGGAGGAGGGGGCCGCACGCGAGGGGACGAGCGGGGTGCGGTGGATCGTCGACCCGATCGACGGCACCGTGAACTTCCTCTACGGCATCCCGGCCTACGCCGTCTCGGTGGCCGCCGAGGTCGACGGGGTGGTGCGGGCCGGCGTGGTGCTCAACGTGGCCACCGGGGAGCTGTTCTCGGCGACGTCCGGCGGCGGCGCGTGGCTGGAGTCGCCCGGGCGGCCGCCGCGCCGGCTCACCGTTCCGACGCCGGAGGCGCTGGACCGGACGATGGTCGCGACCGGCTTCGGCTACCGGGTCGAGCAGCGGAGGGCCCAGGGCGCGGTGGTGGCGCAGCTGGTCACGCGCGTGCGGGACATCCGGCGGTTCGGCAGTGCCGCGCTGGACCTCTGCGCCGTGGCAGCCGGCCGGGTGGACGCCTACTACGAGCTCGACCTGAACCCGTGGGACCACGCGGCCGGCGCGCTGGTGGCCGCCGAGGCGGGCGCGGTGGTGACGGGCCTCGACGGCACGCCGGTCGGCGAGCCGATGGTCGTCGCGGTGGCGCCCTCGGTGGCCGAGCCCTTCCTCGCGCTGGTGTCCGAGCTGCACCGCTGACCGGCAGTGCGGCTCAGCAGTCCTCGGCGGCGCTCTCCGGCGCGGTGAGCGCCGTCTCGACCTCCTCGGGGGTGGCCAGGCTGTCGGGGAAGGTGAACTCGGGGCCGAGGACGAGGTCGACGACCGCGGTGGCCCGGGTGTCGCGGTAGTCCCCGACGCCCGGCGCGTGCACCGCGAGGAAGCGTGCGGCGTCGTTGCCCGGCGAGCCGTGGCGGACCTCCCCGACGCCCTCCACCTCGCGGCTGCTCGGGTCGTTCGCGACCTCGCTCACCGTGAAGCCGCGTGCGGCGAGCTCGTCGGCCACCGTCTGCGCGAGCCCGCCCTGGTCCGTGGCGTTGAGGACCCGCACCGAGACGGCTGCCGGGTCCAGCGACGGGGGCGCCGCCTCCGCGGTGGCGCACGCCCGCGCGTCCGCGGCCTGCTGCTCCCGGTCCTGCCGGACCACCGTCCACCACACCGCTCCGGCGGCCAGCGCGAGGACCAGCAGGAAGATCAGCGGGGGGAGCGGGCGACGGCCACTGCGCGGGCGCACCGGAGGCTGGACGGTGCGCTCGGTCACGGGAATGCTCCTCGGGCGGGATCCGGCAGGCGGGGGGCCGACCGGCCGGGACGGGACGGACGGCGCCGACGACTGGTGCGGACGGCTGTCAGCAGCGAGCTTAGGGGCGGACGGCGTACCTAGATCGCACCGTCGTCCAGCGCGGCGCGTCCCCGCTCGACGCAGGGGTCGATCCGGTCGGCGTAGCCCGCCGTGTCCTTGCCCGCCATGGCTCCGGCGGCCGAGCGGGCGACGATGCCGGCGACGATCGCCGCGAACTTGAAGTAGGCGAAGCCCACGTACCAGGGCAGGTCGGAGAGGTCCAGGCCGCTGCGCTCGGCGTAGCGTGCCGCGACCTCCGCGCGGGTGGGGAAGCCCTCCAGGGCCGTCACCGTGCTCTGCCCGGCGACGCTCCGCTCCCCGGCCTGCGGCCAGTAGACGTGGAGCATGCCCAGGTCGGCCAGCGGGTCGCCCAGGGTCGACATCTCCCAGTCCAGCACCGCCCGGACGCGGCCGGGAACCTCCGGGTCGAGGAGGCAGTTGTCCAGCCGGAAGTCGCCGTGGACGATCCCGTGCCGCTGGGTGGTGGGCACGGTCTCCGCCAGCCGGGCGGCGAGGGCGTCCAACCCGGGACGCTCGCGGTCGCGGGTCGCCTCCCACTGCTGGGTCCAGCGGCGCACCTGGCGGGCCATGAAGCCCTCCGGGCGGCCGAAGTCGCCCAGGCCCACCGCGACGTGGTCGACCGAGTGCAGATCGGCCAGGACGTCGACCAGGCCCTCGCCGATCGCGCGCCGCCGGGCGGGATCGTCGGCGTAGCCCTCCGGGATCCGGTCGATGACGTGCAGGCCGACGACACGCTCCATCACGTAGAACGGCGCGCCCAGCACGCTCGTGTCGGTGCACAGGTGCAGTGTCCGCGGCACCGGCACCGGCGTGGGGACCAGCGCGGAGATCACCCGGTGCTCGCGGGCCATGTCGTGCGCGGTGGCCAGCACGGCGCCCGTCGGTGGACGCCGGAGGATCACCGCGTCGTCCGCGGACCCGCCCTCGGGCGTCACCACGTAGGTGAGGTTGGACATGCCCGCGGCGATCAGCTCGACGTCCACCGATCGCCATCGCTCCTCCCCGAAGACGGAGGCCAGGTACGGCCCGACGACGGCTGGATCAGCACCCGGGGGAGTCGCCACCGGCGCAGGGTAACCTCTGGCGCTCCGCCGCCCGCCCGGCCCTTCCCGGGCCCGATGTGTCACCTCCGCGGAGTCGGGCACAAATCGGGGCCGGACGGCGTTGGGCGGCTGCTGGCCACTCCGCGAGGGGAGGCCGGCGCAGTGGACGGGCGCCCGGTGAGGGACGCCCCACACCGACCCACCGGTCGCCCACCGGCGATCGGCCAGGACGACGGCGCGCACCCCGCGCCGCGTCAGACGAGCGGGCACGACGCCCGCGAGAACCCCGGAGGAGGGGCACACCCCATGGCCACCGACTACGACGCCCCGCGCCGCAACGAGACCGACGAGCTCGGCGAGGACTCGCTCGAGGAGCTGAAGGCTCGCCGGGCCGAGGCCCAGTCCTCGTCGGTCGACGTCGACGAGACCGACTTCAACGAGAACCTCGAGCTCCCCGGAGCGGACCTGTCGAACGAGGAGCTCACCGTCCGCGTCCTGCCCAAGCAGGAGGACGAGTTCACCTGCTCGCGCTGCTTCCTGGTGCAGCACCGCAGCCGTCTGGCCTCCACCCGCGGCGACCAGCTGCTCTGCCGCGACTGCGCCTGAAAGGACCCCCGTGCCCCCCGCCACTCGCAGGCTCGCGGCGGGACCCTGCACGGGGGCCGTTCCAGTACCTCACCTGGGGGACCGATGACCGAGGGGCCGCGGACCGGGGCGCCGCGTGACGTCCCACCGCCACGACCGGTGGCGCCGTCGGACGGCGCCGCGCCGGTCGAGGAAGGCCCCCTGGCGCGCGCCGGGCGGGCCGTCGCCGACGCCGTCGCCGGGCTGACCGGGAGCGGCGCCGACCGGGCGGCCGGAGGCGGCCTGCGCGACGTCGTCGGTGCCGTCGCCGGCGCCGTGGCCGGAGCGTTCGGCGGAGGGGGCAGCGGCCCGCCGACGCCCGGCCCGGCCGACGCCCGGGTTCCCGGCGGGGACGGCCGGGCACCTGGCGCCCTGCTGGGCGACCTCCTGGCGGCCGCGGTGCCCCGGCTGCCGATCCGTGACCGGGAGCGGCTGCGCGCCGCCCATCCCGGTCTCTCGGACGACGAGATCGCCGAGGCGCTCGTCCAGCGTGCCGGCCGGGCCACCTCCGGGATCGGCGCGGCCACCGGCGGGCTGTCCGCCGCGCACTGGTTCGCGCCGCCGTCGCTGCTCGCCGTGCCCCTGGAGCTGGGGGCGGAGACGGTGCTGGTGGCCGCGGTGGAGGTCGTCCTCATCGGTGAGCTGCACGAGCTGCACGGCCGACGACCCCCCGGGGACGCCGCCGCGCGTGCCCAGGCATACCTGGCCGGCTGGTCGCAGCAGCGGGCCGTGGCCGGCGTCGGCGCCGCGGGGCTCGGCTCCGTCCTGGGCACCGCCGGTATGCGCGCCCTGCGCCGGCGCATGACCCGCCGGCTGGCCGGTGCCGTCCCCGGCGCGGCCCCCTTCCTCGTCGGCGCCGCGCTCTCCGGCCGGGTCAACCGCCGGGCGACCGAGGGCCTGGCGCGCCGTGTCCTGTCCGACCTGCGCGGGCCCGGAGCGTGAGGGCGGGGACCTTATAGGGTCGCCGACGTGCCCGATCCCTCCGCCGAGCTGGACGTGCCCGTCCTCCTCACCGCACCCGACGCGACCGTCCCGCGCTACGCGCTGGCCGGTGACGCGGGCGCCGACCTGGCGGCAGCCGAGGACGTCGAGTTGGCCCCCTTCGAGCGGCGGCTGGTGAGCACCGGTGTCGCGGTGGCCATCCCGGAGGGCTACGCCGGTTTCGTGCACCCGCGGTCCGGGCTGGCGCACCGGGTCGGGCTCAGCATGGTGAACGCGCCCGGCACCATCGACGCGGGGTACCGGGGCGAGATCATGGTCAACCTCATCAACCTCGACCCGGCCGCCCCGCTGCGCCTGTCGCGCGGCGACCGCATCGCGCAGCTCGTGGTGCAGCCGGTGGTCCGCGCGCGGTTCGTGCCGGTCCCCGAGCTGCCGCCCAGCGAGCGCGGCGGGGGTGGGCACGGCTCCACCGGCGGGTACCAGGCCGGTGCGGCCGGGTCCTCCGACACTCCAGCACCCGAGGGGAACTGACATGCCGTTCGGACGACGGCGCAACCGCATCGACCGCAGCCTGCGCGAGCGGGGCGTCCCCCCGGAGCCGCAGCAGCGCATCCGGGACGTCCCGCCCACGAGCGGTCCCTGGGACGAGGCCGACGCGCCCGACGACGGTCTGGCGCGCATCGACCTGGGGGCGATCCGGCTGCCCGCACTGCCCGGCATGGACCTGCGGGTGGAGCTCAACCAGCAGCAGAAGGTGATCGGCGCGACCCTGCGCCACGGGGACTCGCTGCTGCAGATCGCGGCTTTCGCCGCGCCCCGCGCGGCCGGCATCTGGGACGACGTCCGCGCCGAGCTGGCCCGCAGCGCCTCGGGTCAGGGCGCGTCGCTGCGCGAGGTGGAGGGCCCGTTCGGCGCGGAGCTCGTCGGCACCGTCGTGGCGGCCCCGCCGGCGCAGCCCGGGCAGGCCGCCCAGCCGCCGGTCCGGCGACCGGCCCGCTTCCTCGGCGTGGACGGACCCCGCTGGTTCCTGCGGGGGCTGCTCAGCGGTTCCGCGGCCGCGGGCGCCGAGGCCGAGGCGGCGGCGCTGGAGGCGGCGTTCCGCGGCATCGTCGTCGTCCGGGGCAGCGAGCCCATGCCGGTGCGCGAGCCGCTCCCGCTCGCCCTGCCCCCGCAGGCCGCGGCCCAGCTGGCCGCGCAGCGGCCCGCCCCGGGGACGGCTGCGGGCCCGCGGTCGCCGGACGGCGGGCCGGCTGCCGGCCCGGCCTGACGACGCGATGCAGGGAACACCCGCGCGCGTCCCCGTGGGCACCGTGGCGCACTACGCTGGAACCGTGACGGAGACCCGACCGGCGGGCTGGTGGTCGCGCACGTTGCAGCGACTCACCGCCGACGACCACACCATCGACGCGCAGGAGCTGCGCGCGGGAACGGCCACCGCCGGCTGCGAGCCGGTCAGCACCTGCCGCAAGGGCGCGGTGGTCACCGTCACCGGTCGGCTGAAGTCGGTCGTCTACACCCCGCGCGAGACGGTGCCCACGCTCGAGGCCGAGCTGTTCGACGGATCGGGGTCGGTGACGCTGGTGTGGCTGGGCCGGCGGCGGATCGCGGGCATCGAGCCCGGTCGGTCGCTGACCGCGCGGGGGCGGTTCGCCTCCTTCGACGGCCGGCAGGTCATCTACAACCCCTGGTACGAGCTGAGCGCCGGCTGACCACCGCACAGCGGCGGGGAGCCGTCATGCGTGGGCCGGGCAGCGATCGGGGGAGACGAAGGTGACCGCAGCGGGCCGGCCGGGCGACGGCGAGCACGTTCCCGAGGCGGGCGCGCCGGCCTCCCCGTTCGACCGCGAGCAGCTGCTGGCGCAGCTCGGTGGCTGGCGCGGCATGCTCGACGCCACGCTGCCCACGGTCGCCTTCATCGTGGCCAACGGCATCGCCGGGCTGCGCACCGGCATCTGGGCGGCGGTGGTCGCGGCGGTCGCGGTCTTCGTGCTGCGGCTGAGCCGCCGGCAGAGCGTGCAGCAGGCGGTGAGCGGCCTGGTCGGGGTCGGCATCGCGGTGGCCATCGCCGCCAACACCGGTCAGGCCCGCGACTTCTTCGTGCTCGGCATCGTCCGCAGCCTGGTGGTCGGGGTGGTGCTCCTGGGCTCGATCCCGCTGCGCTGGCCGCTGGTCGGGGTGGTGGCCGAGTTCCTGGCACCGAGCCACCTCGGCGCGATGGCCACCCACTCGCTGCCCTGGAGTCGTCGGGCGGCGCGCGAGGACGCGCCCGCGCCCGCCACCGCGCCGCCGGTGCCCGACCCGGCGGCGGTGCCGCAGCTGCACTGGCGCCGGGAGCCCCGGCTGCTGCGCGCCTACTCCTGGCTGACCGCGCTCTGGGCGGCCTCGTTCTTCCTGCGGGCAGGGGTGCAGTGGGTGCTCTACCGCGCCGACGAGGTGGAGCTGCTCGGCACGGCGTCGGTCGTGCTCGGCCTGCCGCTCACCGCGGTCGTGCTGGTGGTGACCCTGTGGGTGGTCGCCCGGCTGCACCGGCACCGCGCGCCCGGCCCGCCCGTCACCTGATCACGACTCCGGTGCAGGGGCACGCTGCGGCCCCGTGCAGAGGCTCACCCCGAGCCTGCGAGGGGTGAGGAGGACGGGGTCGCTCGTTCAGCGGTCGGTGCGGCCCGGGCCGTCCGGCGCGAAGACGTGCTGCAGCTCCTCCTCGGTGTCGCCGTGCGACACGAACAGCAGCTCGTCGCCGGACTCCAGCGGTTCGTCCGGCGACGGGGTGATGACCCGGTCGCCGCGGAGGATCGTCGTCAGCACCGTCTCGCGGGGCAGCGGCACCTCGCGCAGGGCGTGGCCGACCCAGGGGGTGTCGTCGCCCAGGGTGATCTCCACCAGGTTGGCCGCGCCCTTGCGGAAGCTCATGAGCCGGACGACGTCGCCCACCGACACGGCCTCCTCGACCAGGGCGGCCAGCACCCGGGGGGTGGAGACGGCGACGTCGACGCCCCACGCCTCGGTGTAGAGCCACTCGTTGCGCGGGTCCTTGACCCGGGCGACCACGCGATTGACCGCGAACTCGGTCTTGGCCAGCAGCGAGACGACGAGGTTGGCCTTGTCGTCGCCGGTCGCGGCCACCACGACGTCGCAGGTGGCCAGCTGCGCCTCCTCCAGCGAGGAGACCTCGCAGGCGTCGGCCTGCACCCACTCCGCGCCGGGCACCGACCGGGTGCGGACCTTGCGGCTGTCCTTCTCGATGAGCATGACGGTGTGGCCGTAACCCAGGAGTTCCCCCGCGATGGACCGTCCCACTGCGCCGGCCCCGACGATCGCGACCCGCATCAGTGACTCCCCTCCTGGGGGCCGCGCTCGACGACCTCGTGCACGCGTGCGGTCAGCTCGTCGGTGACGGCGACGACGAGCTGGTCGCCGTCCTGGAGCACCGTGACCGGCGTGGGCAGCTGGGCTTCACCGAAGCGGACCAGCCAGGCCGCGCGGGCCCCGGTGGCCGCCTCGAGGGCGGCGAGCTTGCGCCCCACCCAGGCGTCGGTGACCGTCACGCGCACCAGCAGCACCTTGCCGGTGGGCTCGCGCCACAGCTCGCTCACCTTGACCGAGAGGAGTTCGCGCAGCAGCCGGTTCACCGTCCAGGGGACGGTGGCGACGCTCGGGATGCCCATGCGCTCGTAGACCTCGGCCCGCTTGGAGTCGTAGATGCGGGCCACGACGTGCTGGACGCCGAAGGTCTCCCGCGCCACGCGGGCCGAGATGATGTTGGAGTTGTCGCCGCTGCTGACCGCCGCGAAGGCGCCCGCGGAGTCGATGCCGGCGTCCAGCAGGGTCTGCCGGTCGAATCCGAGGCCCTTGATCTGGCGCCCGGTGAACTCCGGGCCGAGCCGCCGGAAGGACTCGGGGTCCTGGTCGATCACGGCCACGCTGTGCCCGATCTGCTCCAGGCGCCGGGCGATGGCCGAGCCGACACGGCCGCAGCCCATCACGACCACGTGCACGCGCGTCACTCCCGCAGATCTCCGGCGGCGCCGGCGCCGACCGCCCGCGCATCACCGGCCGCGAAGCTACACCCGCGCACGGTCCGCCAGCGGGCAGGACGCCGGTATCCCCCCGTCGGGGCGAGGTGCGCCGAGTCACGCCCGCGGGCCTCCCGCACGTCCGTACCATCGCGCCGTGCCAAGCCTGTCCGACCTCGGACAACTCCCGAAACGCCTCGTCCTCGGCCGCCCCGTGCGCAGCGACCGGGCGGGGGAGTCCCTGCTGCCCAAGCGGCTCGCGCTGCCCATCTTCGCCAGCGACCCGCTCTCCTCCGTGGCCTACGCCACCCAGGAGATCCTGATCGTGCTGACCCTGGCGGGCACGGCGTTCCTCTACCTGGCCCCCTGGCTCGCGCTGCTCGTCGTGCTCCTGCTGATCACGGTGGTGCTCTCCTACCGGCAGGTGGTGCGCGCCTACCCCTCCGGTGGCGGCGACTACGAGGTCGCGATGAAGAACCACGGCCAGTTCGCCGGCCTCGTCGTGGCCAGCGCGCTGCTGGTCGACTACGTGCTCACCGTGGCGGTGTCGGTCTCGGCCGGCACCGACAACATCATCTCCGCCTTCCCCGCGCTCAACGAGCACCGCGTGGCCATCGCGCTGGGCCTGGTGGCGATCCTCGCGGCGGCGAACCTGCGCGGGCTGCGCGAGTCGGGCCGGACCTTCGCGCTGCCGACGTACATGTTCGTGGCCGGGATCATGATCATGATCGTCACCGGCCTGATCCGGGACTTCTTCACCGACAACCCGGTCGTCGCCGAGAGCGCCCAGTACTCGATCACCCCGGAACCCGGTTACGAGCAGGTGGCGGGGCTGGCGCTGGTGTTCTTCGCGCTCCGCGCCTTCGCCTCCGGCTGCACCGCGCTGACCGGGGTCGAGGCGATCGCCAACGGCGTTCCGGCGTTCCGGCCGCCGAAGAGCCGCAACGCCGCCACGACGCTCGCGCTCATGGGCGGGCTGGCCGCCTTCATGTTCGCCGGGGTCACCGCGCTGGCCCTGCTCGGCGACGTCAAGTACACCGAGTTCCCCTGCGACCTGGTGGGCTTCACCGCCTGCGAGACCGAGCCGCAGCGCACGGTCATCGCCCAGCTGGCCGCGGCGACCTTCGGCGGCGACACCTCGGTCGGCTTCTACTACATCCAGGCCGCCACCGCGCTCATCCTCATCCTGGCCGCCAACACCGCGTTCAACGGCTTCCCGCTGCTGGGATCGGTGCTGGCCCAGGACCGCTTCCTGCCCCGGCAGCTGCACACCCGCGGCGACAAGCTGGTGTACAGCAACGGCATCCTGCTGCTGGCCGGCTTCGCCGGGCTGCTGATCGTCGTCTTCGAGGCCGACGTGACCCGGCTGATCCAGCTCTACATCATCGGGGTGTTCACCAGCTTCACCATCGGCCAGTGGGGGATGGTGCGGCACTGGAACCGGGAGCTGCGCGCGGAGGACGACCCCGTCACCCGCCGGCGCATGCGCCGTTCCCAGGCGATCAACTTCGTCGGCGGGTCGCTCACCACCGTCGTGCTGCTGATCATCGTGGTCACCAAGTTCACCCGCGGCGCCTGGCTGGTGCTGCTGGCCATGCCGGTGCTGTTCCTCCTGATGAGAGCCATCAACCGGCACTACTCGAACGTGTCGCAGCAGCTGGAACCCGACACCGACGCCCGCACGCTGCCGAGCAAGGTGCACGCCGTCGTCCTCGTCTCCAGGGTGCACAAGCCGACGTTGCGCGCGCTGGCCTTCGCCCGGGCCACCCGTCCCGACGCGCTCACCGCGCTGACGGTCAACGTCGACGACGCCGAGACCTGGGCGCTGCAGGCCGACTGGCAGCGCTACGACATCCCGGTGCCGCTGACCGTGCTGGAGTCGCCGTACCGGGAGATCACCCGCCCGGTGCTCGACTACGTCAAGAGCATCCGGCGGGACAGCCCGCGCGAGCTCGTGGTGGTCTTCGTGCCGCAGTACGTCGTCGGCCACTGGTGGGAGAACATCCTGCACAACCAGAGCGCGCTGCGGCTGCGCGCCCGGCTGCAGTTCCAGCCGGGGGTCATGATCACCACGGTGCCGTGGCAGCTGGAGAGCACCGCCGGGCACGACGACGACGCCGACGGGCGGCGCGGCGGGCCCGCGCCCGGTGACCTCCGGCGGGGCTACACCGACGACGAGATGGACGTGACCCCGTATGGATGAAGGACCCCGTTCTCCTCACCCCTCGCAGGCTCGGGGCGGGGCCCTGCAGCGGGGCCGTAGGCGCTCCGCGGCCAAGGCGCCCGACGCTCCCAAGGGCCTGGGATGGACCGGGCGGGAGTTCGAGGTCGAGGTCGGTCCGGTCGCGCACGGCGGGCACTGCGTCGCCCGGCACGAGGGCCGGGTGGTGTTCGTCCGGCACACCCTGCCGGGCGAGCGGGTGCGGGTGCGGGTGACCGAGGACCGGCACCCCGGCTTCTGCCGCGCCGATGCCGTCGAGGTGCTGGTGGCGGCACCGGGGCGGGTCGAGCGCCCCTGCCCGTACAGCGGCCCCGGGAAGTGCGGCGGCTGCGACTGGCAGCACGTGGAGCCGGCCGAGCAGCACCGGCTCAAGGCCGCGGTGGTGCGGGAGCAGCTGGTCCGGCTTGGCAGGCTCGACCCCGAGGACCCCGTGGTGGCCGGCCTCGCCGTCGAGGAGCTGCCCGGTGGCGCCCTGCGGTGGCGCTCGCGGGCCCGCTTCGCCGTCGACCACGGCGGCGCGCCCGGCCTGCGGCGGCACCGGTCGCACGACGTGGTGCCCCTCGACGACTGCCCGATCACCGTGGAGCCGGCGGCGCGGGCGGTCCTCGGACGGCGCTGGCCGGGGGCGGGCGCCGTCGACGTCTCGGTCGACTCGGCGGGCACGGTGACCACCGCGCGGCTGGATCGCCGGGGCCGGGTGCAGGCCACCGAGGTGCTGCGGGCGGGGGAGGAACTGCCCGCGGAGCCGGCCGGCCGCGCCGAGCGGCGGGCGGGCGGGCGCGACTGGGAGGTCGAGGGCACCGGCTTCTGGCAGGTGCACCCGGCCGCGGCCGACGCGCTCGTCGCGGCGGTGACGGAGTTCGCCGCGGCGGCTCCGGGGGAGCTCGTCCTCGACCTCTACGCCGGCGCGGGCCTCTTCGGCGGTGCTCTCGCCCCCGCCGTCGGCGAGCAGGGCCGGGTGGTGTGCGTGGAGCAGGACCCGGGCGCCTGCGCCGCGGCCGACGCCAACCTGGCCGCGCTCCCGCAGGCCGAGGTGTGGCAGGGCGAGGTGGACGCCGACGGGCTGGGGGGCCTGCTCGCCGAGCTCGGCGCCGCGCCCGACGTCGTCGTCCTGGACCCGCCCCGCGCCGGTGCCGGGACGGCGGTGAGCCGGCTGCTGGCCGGCAGCGGGGCCCGCGCCGTCGTCTACGTGGCCTGCGACCCGGCCGCGCTGGGCCGGGACGTCGCGGCGTTCGGGGAGGCCGGCTACCGGCTGGCCGCGCTGCGCGGGTTCGACGCCTTCCCGATGACCGCCCACGTGGAGTGCGTGGCGCTGCTGGTGCCGGCCGGCCGGTGACCGCGACGGAACCGCCTCCCGTCCTGCTGCCGTCACCCGCCGGATGCCCATTGGATACCGTCTCCCTGTGCCCACGTGGGAATACGCCTCGGTCATCACCGCGAACGACGCCGAGTCGCAGCGGGCCGGAGTGAGCGTCAAGCTCCCCGGCGGTCAGTCGGAACGGCAGCAGGGCGACACCAGCTCGGTGCTCAACAAGCTCGGTGCCGAGGGGTGGGAGCTCGTCAGCTACCACTCCAGCGGTGCCGGTACCTGGGGGTTCGAGCAGTTCTGGCTCAAGCGGCAGGTCGGCTCCTGACGACGGCGCCGCCCGCCGGCTGACGCGGGCACCCAGGCACCGGCACGCCGTCGAACGGATGTTCGACCGGTGCGGCAGACTGGCGCCGTGGACAGGACGCTGCCGCCGGGCTGGCCGGAGGAGGTGCGCCCACCCGGCGCGCCGGACTGGGAGCGCACCGCCGTCGCCTGGCTGTTCGACCTCGTCCCGCCGGACTACCGCGCGCACGAGGTGCTCCGCCGGTACCCGGTGCTGCTCGCCCGGTTCGCCGGGGACCACGTCGCGGCCGGCCTGGAGGCCGCGCGCGCCGGCTGGCGCACGCTGCGCGTCGAGCTGGCCGACCAGCTCCCGCCCGAGGCCATCGAGGCGGCGATGGGGGCCTACGAACGGGAGGGCGCCCGGCTGGCCGCCGCCGCCCGCGGGGTGGAGGTCGTCGGCGGTGCGCTGCGGGGTGAACGGTGGGTTCCCCGGCTGTGAGCTGCATCCGCAGCACCCGCTCGACCGGAAGTACCCGTGAAGCGCAGCTACAGTGGGTCGGCGGCTGCTCAGCAGCCTCCGCCCGACCGAGAGGACACCGCCGCACCGTGCCGCTCCTGCGATCGCTGCGGGGTCCGGAGGACCTTCGGGTCCTTCCCCCCGAGCAGCTGCCCGCCCTCGCGGCGGAGGTCCGTGACGCCCTGGTCACCAGCGTGGCCAGGACCGGGGGTCACCTCGGCCCGAACCTCGGGTGCGTCGAGCTCACGATCGCCCTGCACCGGGTGTTCGACTCCCCGCGCGAGCCGATCGTCTTCGACACCGGCCACCAGTCCTACGTGCACAAGATGCTGACCGGCCGGGTCGAGGGCTTCGAGCGACTGCGCCAGCGAGGTGGGCTCTCCGGATACCCCAGCCGCGCCGAGAGCGAGCACGACTGGGTGGAGAACAGCCACGCCTCGACGTCGCTGTCCTACGCCGACGGCCTGGCCAAGGCCTTCGCCATCCGCGGTGACTCCCGCCCCGTCGTCGCGGTGATCGGGGACGGCGCGCTGACCGGAGGCATGGCCTGGGAGGCGCTGAACAACATCGCCGCGGCCCAGGACCGCCCGGTCGTCATCGTGGTCAACGACAACGGGCGCTCCTACTCGCCCACGATCGGCGGGGTCGCCGACGCGCTGGCCACCCTGCGGCTGCGCCCCGGGTACGAGGAGGCGCTCGCCGCCGTCCGGCAGGCGCTGCACCGGGCCCCCGTCGTCGGCACCAAGCTCTACGACGCGCTGCACGCGATCAAGAAGGGCCTCAAGGACGTCCTGTCACCGCAGGGCATGTTCGAGGACCTCGGCATGAAGTACGTCGGCCCGGTCGACGGTCACGACGTCGAGATGATGGAGTCCGCGCTGCGGCGGGCCCGCTCGTTCGGCGGCCCGGTGATCGTGCACGCCGTCACCACCAAGGGCTTCGGCTACCCGCCGGCCGAGACCGACCAGATCGACGCCTGGCACGCCACCGGCGTCTTCGACCCCGACAGCGGCGCGAGCGTCCGCAAGACGGGCCTGGCCTGGACCGACGCCTTCGCCGACGAGCTGGTGCGGGTCGGCGCCGAGCGTCCCGACGTCGTCGCCATCACGGCAGCGATGCTGCACCCGACGGGGCTGGCGCCGTTCGCCGAGCGGTTCCCCGAGCGCACCTTCGACGTCGGCATCGCCGAGCAGCACGCGCTCACCTCCGCCGCCGGGCTGGCGATGGCCGGGATGCACCCGGTGGTCGCGGTCTACTCCACCTTCCTCAACCGGGCGTTCGACCAGCTGCTCATGGACGTCGCGCTGCACCGCCAGCCGGTGACGGTGGTGCTCGACCGCGCCGGGGTGACCGGTGAGGACGGCGCCTCGCACAACGGCATGTGGGACATGTCGATCCTCTCGGTCGTCCCGGGGCTGCGGCTGGCCGCGCCGCGCGACGAGGCCACCCTGCGCGAGGAGCTGCGCGAGGCGGTGGAGGTCTCCGACGGGCCGTCGGTCGTGCGGTTCCCGAAGGGCTCCCTGCCGCCGGACATCCCGGCGGTCGAGCGGCGCGGGCCGGTCGACGTGCTGCGCCGTGGCGAGCGGCGGGACGTGCTGCTGGTCGCCGTCGGTTCCATGGTGCCGATGTGCCTGGCGGTCGCCGAGCGCGCTGCCGACCACGGCATCGAGGTGACCGTCGTCGACCCGCGGTGGGTGCTGCCGGTCTCCGAAGAGCTGCTCGAGCTCGCCGCCGGCTCCCGCCTGGTCGTCACCGTCGAGGACGGCGGCCGCGCCGGGGGGGTGGGGACCACGCTCTCCCAGGCGCTGCAGGACCGCGACGTCGACGTGCCGGTGCGCACCCTCGGCCTGCCGCAGCAGTTCTTCGAGCACGGCAGCCGTGGCCAGGTGCTGGCCGACGCGGGGCTGACCGAGCAGGACGTCGCCCGCCGGATAGCCGAGTGGACGGCCCGGCTCGCCGAGTCCCGCGACGAGCACGTCGTCGAGTCGGTCGAGGAGGGCCGGCGATGACCGTCGTCGCCGAGATCCAGGTGGCGCCGTCGCCGCCCGGCACCGCGGAGGACCCGCACGCCCACGTGGAGGCGGCGATCGCCGTCATCCAGGCGTCGGGGCTGCGCTACGAGGTCGGGGCGCTCGGCACGACCCTCGAGGGCGAGGCCGACGAGGTGTGGGCGACGCTGCGGGCCGCGCACGAGGCGATGCTCGCGGCCGGCGCCGCCGGTGGGCTCTCGCACATCAAGGTCGCGTCGGTGAACCGCACGATGGAGAGCCTGACCGCCAAGTTCCGCTGAGTCCGTCCGGCGGGGCCGGCGGTCATGCAACCTCCGCGACGCCGGTTCCGTCTTCAAGTCATGCACGGAACGGACATGCCGTGAGGACGGCTCGGGACGAGGCGTTCCACGACTTCGTGGTCCGCCACCGCGGTGACCTGCTGCGGACCGCGACCATGCTGGCCGCGGGGGACACCCATCTCGCCGAGGACCTCGTGCAGATCGCCCTCACCCGGCTCTACCTGGCCTGGCACGGGGTCCGCGCGCCCCAGGCCCGCCTGGCCTACGCGCGACGCATCCTCGTCAACACCCTGGTCGACGAGTCACGACGCCCGTGGCGGCGACGCGAGCGCTCCCACGGAGAGCTCCCCGACGTGCCGGCCGACCACGCGCACACCGAGACCGACGACCGGCTGGGCCGCGTGGGGGCGGCGCTGGCCGAGCTCCCGCCGCGGATGCGGGCCGCCGTCGTCTTCCGCTACCTGCACGAGCTCAGCGTCGCGGAGACCGCGGACGTCCTGAACTGCTCGCAGGGCACGGTGAAGAGCCAGACCGCGCGCGCGCTGGAGCACCTGCGTCGCGCGCTGGGTGCGGCCCCGGTGCCGGATGCCACACCCGATCGGGCGGGTCCGGTACCCGTCGACGACAACCGCACCGCCTCGACCTGCGGGAGGAACCGGTGAACCTCTCCGCGCTGCTCCGCGAGGCCGCCGCCTCGGTCGACACCACCGTGCGACCCGAGACCGTGCGGGCCGACCTCGCCCGCGGTCGTCGTGCGCTGGCCCGTCGGCGGGTCCGGCGTTCCGGCGTCGCCGGGCTGCTCGCGGCCGGCGCGCTGGCCGGCGCCGCTCTGCTGGGCGGCGGTGCGGTGCCGCCGTCCGCGCCGCCGGACGAGCCGCCCCGGATCGCGACGGCCGGGATCGCGCTGGTCGACTACACCGGTGTCCAGCCGGCCGGCTTCGTGGTGGACGCGGTGCCGCAGGGGTGGGTCGTGCAGGGGGTCACCGAGCACGCGCTCACCATCGCGCCGGCCGACGCGGAGAACACCGACCCGGCGCAGTACGCGGGAAAGCTGACCGTGCTGCTGCGCTCGACGCACGCTCCCGCCCCGTCCGGGGGAGTGCCGGTCCGTGTCGGGACGACCGACGGCGTGGTCGTGGACGGCGGTGTCGATCCGGACTCGCCGGGAGCCGTCGACATCGGCGTCGAGCACCTGCTGCACTACGTCGACCCGGTGACCGGCCAGCCGGTCGCCGTCCAGGTCCCGCGGGCGCTGGGCTGGTCGCCGGAGCAGGCCGCCCGCTTCGCCGAGGGGGTTCACATCACCGAGGAGGCCGTGCGCGGCGTCGGGTGAGCCGCTCCTGACCGGAGGGGGCTGCGCGGTCGGTCCCGGCGCGCCGAGCGGTACGGGACCGGGCACGGGCGTCCCACCCCGGGCGTCGCAGCACGGCGGGCGGGTGCCGGTTCAGTCGCGGCGCAGGGCGCGGAGCATGTCGCACAGGGGCGCCCAGGCCTCCTCGATCGCCGCGGCCGTGTCCGGCTCCGCCGCGATCCACAGCGCGGCCTCGTTCATCGCCCCCGACAGCAGGGCTGCGGTGGCGCCAACCGGACGGTCCCCGAGCCGGCCGGCGTCGTGCAGCTGGGTGAGCGCCTCGGCCAGCAGCCGCCCCGACCCGGCGGCGTCCGCCGTCCGCCACTCCTGCCAGCCGAGGACGGCGGGCGCGTCGACGAGCACGATCCGCCGCATCCCCGGCGCGGAGCTCGCCGCGAGGAACGCCCGGCAGCCCGCCTCGAGCCCGCGCCACGGGTCGGTCTCCGCCTCGGCTGCGGCTGCGACCGCATCGGCCACCCGCAACTGGACGCCGCCGACCACGGCGCGGAACAGCTCGGCCTTGCCCGCGTAGTGGTGGTAGACGGCGCCCCGCGTGACCCCGGCCGCCGCGGCGACCGCCTCGAGGGCCACCCGGGCGTACCCGTCACGGGCGAACAGCTCGGTGGCCGCCTCCAGCACGCGTGCGGCGGTGGCCTCGCTCTCCTCCCGGCTGCGTCGTGGCACCGGACCTCCTTGTATACGTACAGCGTGCAGGTATAACGTCGGCGACACTTACCGACAGACTGTACGTAAGGAGCCGTCATGTCCGTGACGAGCGTGTACCCCGTGCTGATGAGCCACGACGTCGAGGCGACCGCCGGGTTCTTCCGGCAGCACCTCGGCTTCGAGCCGACGTTCGAGTCCGACTGGTACGTCAGCCTCCGCCGGGAGCGCTGGGAGCTCGCCGTGCTCGATCCCGACCACCCGACCGTGCCGGCATCCCACCGCGGGGCAGCCGCCACCGGGGTGCTGGTCAACGTCGAGGTCGACGACGTGGACGCCGAGTACCGCCGGCTCGTCCTCGACGCCGGGCTCACCGCGGTGCTGCCGCTGCGCACCGAGGCGTTCGGGCAGCGGCACTTCGTGCTCGCGGGCCCGGAGGGCGTGCTGGTCGACGTCATCACGGTGATCCCGCCCTCGGGGGAGTACGTCGACAGCTACCGCTGAGCGGTGGGGGACGACGAACGGCCCCGCGCGTCGTCGTCGACGTGCGGGGCCGTGCGTCCTGGCTCACCGTGTGGGGTCCTGGCTCAGCGCTGACCGTGAGCCAGGACCCGTAACGATCAGGTCACCTGATCATCATCACGCGGGAGGGAGGCGACGCCCTGGGGGAGGAACCGCGAGCCGGTGACCTTCTCCGAGACGTCTGTGCGGTCCAGGTAGGCCGAGATGCCGCCCAGCCAGAACGGCCACCCCGCACCGAGGATCATGCAGAGGTCGATGTCCTGCACCGCCTGCACGACGCCCTCGTCCAGCATCAGCCGGATCTCCTGCGCCAGCGCCTCGACCGCGCGGTCGTGCACCTGCTCCGCGGTGAGCGGCTGGTCGCCGGCGAAGGCGTCCGCCAGCTCCGGGTCGACGACGCCCGGCTCGACGAAGACGCTCGACTTGCCGAGCTCGACGACGCGCTTGAGCCCCTCGCCGACGGCGAACCGGTCCGGGAAGGCCTCGTGCATGCGCTCGGCGACGTGCAGCGCGACCGCGGGGCCGACGAGCGAGAGCAGCTCGAACGGCGTCATGGGCAGGCCCAGCGGGTCGAGCGCCCGCTCCGCCACCTCGACCGGCGTCCCCTGCTCCACGGCCGAGGTGACCTCGCCCAGGAACCGGGTGAGCAGCCGGTTGACGACGAACGCCGGGGCGTCGGCCACCAGCACGCAGCTCTTCTTCAGCGACCTGCCGACGGCGAAGGCGGTGGCCAGCGAGGCGTCGTCGGTCTGCTCGGCGCGCACGACCTCCAGGAGCGGGAGGACGGCGACCGGGTTGAAGAAGTGCAGGCCGACCACGCGCTCGGGGTGCTCGAGCTTGGCGGCCATCTCGGTCACCGACAGCGCCGAGGTGTTGGTCGCCAGCACGCAGGTCTCGGACACGATCGCCTCGACCTCGGCGAACACCTGCTGCTTCACCGACATCTCCTCGAAGACCGCCTCGATGACGAGGTCGGCGTCGGCGAAGACGTCCTTGGACAGCGAGCCGGTGACCAGGCCCTTGAGCTGGTTGAGCTTGTCGGAGCTCAGCCGCCCCCGCTGGGCCAGCTTGTCCAGCTCGCCGTGCACGTAGGCCACGCCCTTGTCCACGCGCGCCTGGTCGATGTCGGTGAGCACCACCGGCACCTTCAGCTGGCGCACGAAGAGCATCGCCAGCTGCGAGGCCATCAGCCCGGCGCCCACGACGCCGACCTTGGTGACCTTCCGGGCCAGCGACTTGTCCGGCGCGCCGGCCGGCCGCTTGGCCCGCTTGTTCACCAGGTCGAACGAGTAGAGCGAGGCCCGCAGCGGGTCGCTCATCAGCAGCTCGGTGAGTGCGTCGTCCTCGGCGGCGGTGCCGGCGGTGAAGGCCTCGCCCTCGACACCGGCCCGGGCCAGGTCGAGCAGCTCGACGGTGCGGACGGCGCCGGGGGAGGCGTTGCGGGTGCGGGCCGCCACGATGCCGCGGGCGCGGGTGATCGCGTCGTCCCAGGCCGAGCGGTCGATCTCGGGCCGGGAGACCGCCACCGAGCCGTCGAGCACGCCGACGGCCCACTCGATCGACCGCTCCAGGAAGTCGGCCGGCTCGAACAGGGCGTCGGCGATGCCCAGCTTCGCGGCCTTCGGCGCCGGCGTCATCTTGTTCTGCGCCAGGGCGTTCTCGACGATGACGGTGACGGCGGCGTCGATGCCGATCAGGTTCGGCAGCAGCTGGGTGCCGCCCCAGCCGGGCACCAGCCCGAGGAACGCCTCGGGGAAGGCGACCGCGGCCGTGCCGCTGATCGTCCGGTAGTGGCAGTGCAGCGCCAGCTCCAGCCCGCCGCCCAGCGCCACGCCGTTGACGAACGCGAACGTCGGGATCGTCGAGTCCTTGAGCCGCCGGAACACCCGGTGGCCGGTCTCGGCGATCTGCCGTGCCGTCGCCTCGTCGGTCACCGACGGGACGCCGGAGAGGTCGGCGCCGACGGCGAAGATGAACGGCTTCCCGGTGACGGCGATCGCCGCCGGGGCCGGCGTGTGCGCCGCGACCTCGTCCAGCGCGGCGTCCAGGGACGCGAGGCCGCCCGGGCCGAAGGTGGAGGGGCGGGTGTGGTCGTGCCCGTTGTCCAGGGTGATCAGCGCGATCTCCCCGGCCAGGCCCGGGTGGGTCACGAACCGCACCAGGGCGCGCGTCACGACCTCGTTCTCGAAGACGGCGTTCGTCACTTCTGGAACCCCTCCCAGTTCGGGTTCTCCCAGATCACGGTGGCGCCCATGCCGAGGCCGACGCACATGGCGGTCAGCCCGTAGCGGACGTCGGGCCGCTCGGCGAACTGGCGGGACAGTTGGGTCATGAGGCGGACGCCGGAGGACGCCAGCGGGTGGCCGACGGCGATCGCGCCACCCCACGGGTTGACGCGCTCGTCGTCGTCGGCGATGCCGAAGTGGTCGAGGAACGCCAGCACCTGGATGGCGAAGGCCTCGTTCAGCTCGAACAGGCCGATGTCGGAGATGGAGAGGCCGGTGCGGGCCAGCGCCTTCTCGGTCGAGGGCACCGGGCCGATGCCCATGACCTCGGGCTCGACGCCGGCGAAGCCGTAGCCGACCAGGCGCATGCCGATGTCGAGGCCCAGCTCCTGGGCGACGTCCTCGGCCGCGAGCAGGCAGCCGGTGGCGCCGTCGTTGAGACCGGCGGCGTTGCCGGCGGTCACGTGCCCGTGCGGGCGGAACGGCGTCTTGAGCGTGCCCAGACCCTCGAGGGTGGTCTGCGGCCGCGGCGGCTCGTCGACGGTGGCGACGCCCCAGCCGTGCTCGGCCGAGCGGGTCGCCACGGTCACCAGCTCCGGGCCGATCTGCCCGTTGGCGACGGCCTTGGCGTACTTCTGCTGGCTGGCCAGCGCGAACGCGTCGGCGCGCTCCTTGGTCAGGTGCGGGAACCGGTCGTGCAGGTTCTCGGCGGTGGAGCCCATGACCAGCGCGGAGGGGTCGACCAGCTTCTCGCTCACGATCCGCGGGTTCGGGTCCACGCCCTCGCCCATGGGGTGGTTGCCCATGTGCTCGACGCCGCCGGCGATGGCGACGTCGTAGGCGCCGAAGGCGATGCCGGACGCGGTGGTGGTCACCGCGGTCATCGCGCCGGCGCACATGCGGTCGATCGAGTAGCCGGGGACCGTCTTCGGCAGCCCGGCCAGCAGCGCGGCCGTGCGGCCGAGGGTCAGGCCCTGGTCGCCGATCTGGGTGGTGGCGGCGATGGCCACCTCGTCGACCCGGTCGGCCGGCAGCGCCGGGTTGCGGCGCAGCAGCTCGCGGATGCACCGCACGACGAGGTCGTCGGCGCGCGTCTCGGCGTAGATGCCCTTCGGACCGGCCTTGCCGAAGGGGGTGCGCACGCCGTCGACGAAGACGACCTCACGCAGCGAGCGGGACATGGGACCTCCGCAGGAGTTCGTAGCGGGCCCGGCAGGGACCGTCCGGCTAGAAGTTACCCGCCGGTAACCGGAGGTCCAAGCGCGGCACGAACCCGATCGAGGGGGTTCCGGATCACGGTCCGGCAACGGCTCTGGGGTGTGCTTGCGGTCACAACCGACAGCTGCGCAAGATGACCCGCCGGAATTTCTCTGCAACCCCAACGAAATAGAGGTCCCTCTCATGGCGCGACGGCGCACGGTGACGACGGCGATCGCTGCGGCCCTGGTCTTCGGGCTGGCCGCGTGTGGTGGCGACGACAGCGGCGGCAATGGCGGCAGCGGTGGCGGCAACGGCGGTGACGCCGCCGGCAAGATCGGTGTCATCCTCCCCGACACCGCGTCCTCCGCCCGCTGGGAGTCCGCGGACCGCCCGCTCCTGGAGGCCGCCTTCGACGAGGCCGGCGTCGAGTACGACATCCAGAACGCGCAGGGCGACGCCCAGCGGATGAACACCATCGCCGAGCAGATGATCACCGAGGGCGTCACCGTCCTGGCGATCACGAACCTCGACTCGGCCTCCGGTGCGGCCATCCAGCGCCAGGCCGAGAGCCAGGGCGTGCAGACCATCGACTACGACCGGCTGACCCTCGGCGGGGAGAGCGACTACTACGTCTCCTTCGACAACGTGCAGGTCGGTCGCCTGCAGGGCGAGGGCCTGGCCCAGTGCCTGGGCGACGAGCCGGCGAACATCGCCTTCCTCAACGGCTCGCCCGACGACAACAACGCCACCCTCTTCTCGCAGGGGGCGCACGAGGTCCTCGACCCGATGGACCAGTACACCGTCGTGGCCGAGCAGGCCGTGCCGGACTGGGACAACCAGCAGGCCGCCACCATCTTCGAGCAGATGTACACCCAGGCCGGCGGTGACATCCAGGGCGTGCTGGCCGCCAACGACGGCCTGGCCAACGCGGTCGTGTCGATCCTGGCCCGCAACAACGTCGCCGGGCAGGTGCCGGTGACCGGTCAGGACGCGACGGTCGAGGGGCTGCAGAACATCCTCGCCGGGCGCCAGTGCATGACCGTCTACAAGCCGATCGAGGAGGAGGCCAACGCCCTGGCCGAGCTCGCGGTCGCCCTCGTCAACGGCGAGGAGCCCGAGGTCGACGGCTCGGTCGAGGACCCCGAGGGTGAGCGCGAGGTGCCGGCGGTGCTGCTCGAGCCGGTCTCCATCTTCCGGGACAACGTGAACCAGGTCATCGAGGACGGCTACCAGTCGGCCGAGGACGTCTGCACGGGCGAGTACGCGGCTGCCTGCGAGGAGCTCGGCATCTCCTGAGCCGGTCCGGCCGGGGCGCCCACCAGTCGGGCGCCCCGGCCGTCTGCCGCCCGCCCTGCGGGTCCCCGGCCACCCGCGGACCCCAGGGCACCAGACTGTCTCCCTCCGGCCCCCGACGGGCCGGCCCCCTGCGGAAGGACGCATCGGTGTCCGCACTCGAACAGAGCCCGACCACCACGACCTCGGAGCATCCCACGCTCAGCCTGCGCGGGGTCAACAAGAGCTTCGGGGCCGTCCAGGTCCTGCACGACGTCCACCTCGACGTCTACCCCGGCAAGGTCACCGCGCTCGTCGGTGACAACGGCGCGGGCAAGAGCACGCTGATCAAGTCGATCGCCGGCATCCACCCGATCGACTCCGGCACCGTCGAGTTCGAGGGTCGGCCGGTGCAGCTGCACGGCCCGCGCGACGCGGCGCGCCTGGGCATCGAGGTCGTCTACCAGGACCTCGCGCTGGCCGACAACCTCGACGTCGTCCAGAACATGTTCCTCGGCCGGGAGCGCAAGCGTGGCATCGTCCTGGACGAGGCCTCGATGGAGGAGGCCGCGCGGGACACGCTCACCAAGCTGTCGGTGCGCACGCTGAAGTCGGTGCGCCAGCTGGTGTCCAGCCTCTCCGGTGGGCAGCGGCAGACGGTCGCCATCGCCAAGGCCGTCCTCTGGGAGTCCAAGCTGGTCATCCTGGACGAGCCCACCGCCGCGCTCGGCGTCGCGCAGACCCGTCAGGTGCTCGACCTGGTCCGCCGCCTCGCCGACACCGGCCACGCCGTCGTGTTCATCACCCACAACATGGTCGACGTGTTCGAGGTCGCCGACCGGGTCGCCGCCCTGTACCTGGGTCGGGTCGCCGCGGACGTCCCCATCTCCGAGGTCGACCGCACCCAGGTCATCGAGCTGATCACCTCTGGCCGCTCCGGCGAGCTGGGGCTCGCGCCGGACGCGCTCGAGGACTGAGAGGACTTCCATGTCGAGCAACACCCTGACCGCCGCGGAGGCGAGCGGGCCGCACAAGCCGGCCGCCGGCTTCGAGGGCGACCGGCAGGACAACTCCCTGGGCGGCGCCGTCCGCGGCTACGTGAACAAGCTGCGGGCCGGTGACCTCGGCGCGCTGCCGGCCATCCTGGGCATCGTCGTCCTGGGAGTCCTGTTCACCGTGCTGCGGCCGGACACGTTCCTGACACCGATCAACCTGGCCAACCTGCTCACCCAGGCCGTCCCGATCACGGTGCTGGCGATGGGCCTGGTCTTCGTCCTGCTGCTGGGGGAGATCGACCTCTCCGCCGGCGTCGTGAGCGGTGTCTGCGCCGCCGTCCTCGCCCAGCTGCTGGTGCAGGCGGACGTGGCCTGGTACGTCGCCGTGCTGGCCGCGGTCGCGGTCGGCGCGCTCATCGGGCTGTTCACCGGCAGCCTCGTCGGCATCGTCGGGATCCCCTCCTTCGTGGTCACCCTGGCGCTGTTCCTGGGCTGGCAGGGCGTCACCCTCTGGCTGATCGGCCAGGGTGGGACCGTGCCCGTCCGGGACGAGGTCATCGTCGGCCTGATCAACCAGAACCTCCCGGTCGTGTGGGGCTGGGTGCTGGCGATCGGGGTCGTGGTCGTCTACGCCGTCGCCGAGCTGTGGCGGTGGCGCAGCCAGCGGGCGCGGGGGCTGGCGCACCAGTCGCTGGTCGTCGTCCTGCTCCGCGTCGCGGTCATCTCGGCGGTCGTGCTGGCGGCGACGGCGATCCTCAGCGTCGACCGGGCGCTGGCCGCCGCGATCGACCTGCAGGGCATCCCCTACGCGGTGCCGATCGTCATCGTGCTCCTGCTGCTGCTCACCTTCGTGCTGAGCCGCACCAGCTACGGCCGGCACATCTACGCGGTCGGGGGGAACGCGGAGGCGGCGCGGCGCGCGGGTATCAACGTCACCCGCATCCGGGTGAGCGTCTTCGTCCTGTCCTCCAGCCTGGCGGCGCTCAGCGGCATCTTCGCCGTCTCCCGGCTCAGCTCGGTCACCCCGGACGCCGGTGCCGGCAACACCCTGCTCTACGCGGTGGGGGCCGCGGTGATCGGTGGCACCAGCCTCTTCGGTGGGCGTGGCCGGGCCCGGGACGCCGTCCTGGGTGGGCTCGTCATCGCGATCATCGCCAACGGGCTCGGGCTGCTGGGGGTGGCCGCGTACCTCAACTTCATCATCACCGGCGGGGTGCTCCTGCTCGCCGCGGGCGTCGACGCGCTCGCCCGCCGACGGGCCGCCACGGCCCGACGATGACCCCTGCCGCCCGCCGTGCTCAGCGCCGGCGGGCGGCAGGTGACCACGCCGGCGCCGGCGTCGTCCGCACCCCGCGGGCGGCGCCGGCGTCGTCGTCCGCCCCCTGGGGACCCGGCGCAGGCCTGGGCCCAGGCAGCACAGGCACAGGAAGCTTCACGTGCGGATGGGGACGCCGATCCGCACGTAGAGCTTCCTGTGCCCGGGGGTGTCAGGCGCGGGTGATCGCGTCGGCGAGCAGGTCGCGGGTGAGCTCGATCTGCCACTCGCGGGCGCCGCCGGCCCGCAGCGCATCCGCCACGGCGCCGGGCTCCCGAGGCTCCGGCGGGCTCCACATCAGCCGGCGCACCAGGTCGGGGGAGAGGATGTTCTCCACCGGCACGGCATGCTTCTCCGACAGCTCGGCGAGCCCTGCGCGGACCACCTGCAGCCGGGCGGCGGCCGCCGGATCGCGGTCGGCCCACCGGTTCACCGGCGGTGGCCCGTCACCGGGCCTGCTGTGCGGCGGCAGCTCGTCCTCCGGCAGCGCCTTGCCGCGGGCCAGCGCGTTGTACCAGTGCGCCACCAGCCGGCGGTTGGCCCGGCCGCGGAACACCGGCAGCTCCAGCAGGGCGCCCTCGTTCTTCGGGTCGGCCTGGACGGCGGCGACCATCGCCGAGTCGGGCAGCACCCGGCCGGGCGCGACGTCCCGCTTGCGGGCCAGCTCGTCGCGCGCCTCCCAGATGGCCTTGAGCATGCCGAGCTGGCGCCGGCTGCGCAGGCCGTGCACGCCCGAGGTGCGGCGCCACGGGTCCTGCCGGGGCGCCGGCGGGCCGGCGGCGAGGATCGCCTCGAACTCCTGCCGCGCCCACTCGGTCTTGCCCTGCTCCTCGAGGATGGCGGCCAGCGCGTCCCGCAGGTCGACCAGCACCTCCACGTCGAGCGCGGCGTAGACCAGCCACTCCTCGGGGAGCGGGCGGGTGCTCCAGTCGGCGGCGGAGTGCCCCTTCTGCAGCGAGAAGCCGAGCAGCGACTCGACCACGGCGCCGAGCCCGACCCGGGGCAGTCCCGCGAGGCGGGCAGCCAGCTCGGTGTCGAAGATCCGGGCGGGGACCAGACCGATCTCGGCCAGGCAGGGCAGGTCCTGGTTCGCCGCGTGCAGCACCCACTCGGCGTCGGCGATCGCCTCCTGCAGCACCGACAGGTCGGGCAGGGGGATCGGGTCGAGCAGGCCGGTGCCCGACCCGTCGCGGCGCAGCTGCACCAGGTAGGCCCGCTGCCCGTAGCGGTAGCCGGAGGCCCGCTCGGCGTCGACGGCGACGGGGCCGCGACCCGCGCGCAGCGCTTCGGCGTACTCCACCAGCTGGGTGGAGGTCTCGATGACCGGCGGCAGCCCGTCGCGGGGGGCCAGCAGCGGGGTCGGTTCGGGGGCCGCAGCGGCCGCCGGGTCCTCCGGTGGCTGGGGGGTGGGCTCGGTGCTCAGTTGCCGTCCACCTTCTTGCCGCTCCTCGTCTGTCGGTCACCGGCGCCCGGGCCGGGGTCCACCGCGGCCGACCGCGCCGATCCTGGGGAGGAGCACCGGCGCAACGGGCTCCGCGCCGCTGTGCCGCACCGATGTTAGAGAGTCTCGCTACCGACCCGGTCGGAGGGACCCAGTAGCCGGACACCGGGCGGCGGGAGCCCGGCGGCGTTGCCGAGCACCTCCAGCCAGGCCAGCAGGTGCCGGTCCAGGTCAGCGCCGTCGGCCGTCCAGGAGGCGCGGATCTCGACGTCGACGGAGTGCTCGGGCCCGGCCAGCTCGCCGAACCGGGTCGAGGCGGTGCGGGTGACGGTGCCGCCGACGGTGTGGTGCGCCGCGCCGGAGTCCGACAGCGCGTCGGTGAGCCAGCTCCACGCCACCTCGGAGAACATCGCGTCGTCGACCAGCTGCTCGTCGGTGGCGGCGGAGAGGTAGCCGACGCAGCGCGTGGTGCCGTGCCACGCCTCGTGGCCCTCCGGGTCGAACAGCACGATGAACCGCGCGCTGGCGATCTCCAGGTCGTCCTCGTCGTCCCCGGCGTCGGGGTCGGGCACCCGGGCACCGATCGCGTAGGCGAAGGGGGCCAGCCGCTGCGGGGCGGGGATGCGGCCCAGTTCGATCTCCGGGCGGACGCGCACCACGGCCAGCGACTCCAGGGCGGCGCGGAAGGCGGCCGGGACGGCGTCGTCCCGGCTCCCGTCCCCGGCCTCGGCCCGGTTGCGCGGCTCCACGTCCGCAGAGTAGGCCCGGAGGCGGCGCGGCGGCGCCGACGCGCCGCAGGCCCGCAGGACGCGGCGGACCGGTGCCGCCCGGCCGTCTGGGAGGATCGGCGGTCGTGAGTCCCGCTCCCGCGTCGGCGTCCCCGGCCGATTCCGACCTCGTCCGTGCCGCTCGCGGCCTCCCGGTGAGCCGCACGCCCGTCTGGTTCATGCGCCAGGCCGGGCGCTCGCTGCCGGAGTACCGGGCCCTGCGCGCCGGCACGGCGATGCTGGCGGCCTGCCAGGATCCCGACCTGGTCACCGAGATCACCCTGCAGCCGGTCCGCCGGCACGGGGTGGACGCCGCCATCCTCTTCTCCGACATCGTGCTGCCGCTGGTCGTCGCCGGTGTGGACATCGAGATCAAGCCGGGCATCGGGCCGGTGGTCGCCGACCCGGTGCGCACCGTCGCCGACGTCGACGCGCTGCCCGACCTGGCGCCCGAGCAGCTCGGCTTCCTCCAGACGGCGGTGCGCTCGCTGGTCGCGGAGCTCGGTCCCACGCCGCTCATCGGCTTCGCCGGGGCGCCGTTCACCCTGGCCACCTACCTGATCGAGGGCGGTCCCTCCAAGGAGCACGCCCGCACGAAGGCGTTCATGTACGCGGAGCCGGAGGCGTGGAGCCGGTTGCTGCAGCGGCTCTCGGCGTCGGCGGCGACCTTCCTGCGCGCCCAGGTGGACGCCGGGGCGTCGGCGGTGCAGCTCTTCGACTCCTGGGCCGGCGTGCTGTCGGCCGCCGACTACGCCGAGCGGGTGCTGCCGCACTCGCGCGCGGCGTTCGACGGGCTGGGGGAGCGGGACGTCCCCCGGATCCACTTCGGGGTGGGCACCGGGGAGCTGCTGCCGCTCATCGGCGAGGCCGGGGCCGACGTCGTGGGGGTCGACTGGCGGGTGCCGCTGGACGAGGCCGCGCGGCGCGTGGGCCCCGACCGCTCCCTGCAGGGCAACCTGGACCCCGCGGTCCTGCTGGCCGACCGGGCGACGGTCGACCGGGAGGTGCGCCGGGTCGTGCGGCAGGCGGAGGCCGCCCGCGGCCACATCTTCAACCTCGGGCACGGGGTGCTGCCCGAGACCGACCCGGACGTGCTCACCCACGTCGTCGAGCTCGTCCACGAGCTGACCACGCGATGACCCGGTCCCGGCTCGTCGTCGTGGGGGCCGGCATCACCGGGCTGGCCGCAGCCTTCGAGTGGCGCCGCCGGCGTCCCGACGACGAGATCGTCGTGCTCGAGGCCGGTGACCGGATCGGCGGGAAGCTGCACCGCATCGAGCTGGCCGGGCACTGGTACGACACCGGGCCCGAGGCGATGCTGGCCCGCGTGCCCGAGGCGATCGGCCTGGTCGAGGCCCTCGGGCTGGGGGACCGGCTCGTCGCGCCGGCCACCACCCAGGCGTCGGTCGTGCTGCCCGACGGCCGCTTCCCGCTCCCGGCCGGCACCGTGCTCGGCGTGCCGGCGTCGGCGGACGGGCTCGACGGCATCCTCTCGCCCGCGGGCGTCGCCCGGGTGCGGGCCGAGGTGGAGCTGCCGCCGCTCGCCGTGGACGGCGACGTCGCGGTCGGCGGGCTGCTGCGCGAGCGGCTCGGCGACGAGGTGGTCGACCGGCTGGTCGAGCCGCTGCTGGGCGGTGTCTACGCCGGCCGGGCCGACGAGCTCTCCCTGCAGGCGACCATGCCGGCGCTGTTCGCCCACCTGCCGGGCGCGGAGTCGGTGCTGGCCGCGGCCGCGGCCGCCCGGGAGGCGGGGAACCGGAGCCGGGGCGACGCCGACGGCCCCGTGTTCCAGACGGTCGACGAGGGCATCGGCGCGCTGCCCGCGGCGCTGGTGGCAGCGGCCCGGGCCGACGTCCGGCTGCGCACCCCCGCGCACGGGATCCGGCGGACGCCCGCGGGGTTCGAGGTGTCGGTCGGCCCGGCGGGTGCGCCGGAGGTGCTGCGCGCCGACGCCGTGCTGGTGACCGCTCCCGCCGGCAAGGCGGCCCGGCTGCTCGCCGACGTCGCCCCCGGGGCGGTGCAGCCGCTGCTGGGCATCCCGTACGCCTCGATGGCCGTGGTCGCCATGGCCTTCCCCGCGCAGCCCGTCGACGCCGGCAGCGGGCTGCTCGTGCCGCCGGTCACCGGGCGGCTGGTCAAGGGCGTCACGGTCTCCTCGGCCAAGTGGCCGCACCTGGGCGGGGACGTGCTCCTGGTGCGCTCGTCGGTGGGCCGGTTCCGCGACGAGGGCGAACTGCAGCGTGGCGACGACGACCTGGCCGCCGCGGTGGTGGCCGACGTCGCCGACCTGCTGGGGCTCTCCCGCCCGGAGCCGCTGGAGACCGCCGTCGTCCGCTGGGGCGGTGGCCTGCCGCAGTACCTGGTCGGGCACCAGGCGCGCGTGGACGCCGCCCGCGCGGCCGTCGCGGAGGTCCCGGGACTGGGCATCGCAGGGGCCGCGTTCGGCGGGGTTGGCATCCCCGCGTGCATCCGCGACGCCCACCGGGCACTCGACGCGCTGACCTGATGCCCCGGCCCGCCCGTGGTGCGGACCACGGCCGACCGGGGCATCACCGGTGCCGCCGCGGCGTTGGAAGTCCGGTGAGCACGATCCACCGCCACGACCAGTTCCCCGTCACCCCCGTCCGCTGCCTGCGCCACCACGTGTGGATGGCCGCCTGCCCCGACTGCCGCGACGCCCACCGCACACCCGCCCACCGCACACCCGGCGCGCGCACGCCCGCTCCCCGGCGCGGTGCCGCGACCGCGGAGGAGGCCACCGGCTGAGCCTCCGGTTGCCGGGGCCGCCGTCGCAGCACAGGGTCGGAGCATGACCGGCACCTTCGTCCGTGGCCTGGCGGCCGGTGCTCTGGGCACCGTCGTCCTCGACGCCGTCAACTACCTCGACATGGCTGCGCGCGGGCGCCCGGCGAGCACGGTGCCCGAGCGCTTGGTCGATGCCGTCGCCGCACGGGCGGGACGGGAGATCCCCGGCCGCGGCGCCGCCCGCGACGCCCGGCGGACCGCGCTCGGCGCGCTCGCCGGCACCGTGAACGGCCTGGGCGTGGGTGTCCTGGCCAGCACCGCCCGGTCCCTGGGGGTGCGGTTCTCCGCCCCGGTCGGAGCGGCGCTGGCCGGGGCGGCGTCGGCGGCGGTCACCGACGGCGCGGTGGCCGCCCTGGGCGTGGGCGATCCGCGTACCTGGTCGGGTGCGGACTGGATGGCCGACGCGGTTCCGCACCTCGCGTACGGCAGCGCGGTGCAGGCGGTGCTGGAGGCGGTGCCCACCCCGAGCGAGCGGACGGCTCCGCGCGCCCCGGCAAGGCCGGGCCTGGTCCTGCGTGCGGCGGTGCTCGGGCTGGCCGCCGGGAGCCGCAGCTCGCTCGGCTTCGCGGCGCCGGTGCTGACCGCTCCGGCCAGCCGCGGGGCCGTCGGCCGGATGTCCAGCGCGAAGAAGGCCTTCGCGGCGGCCGGGGTGCTGGTCGAGGTGGTCGCCGACAAGCAGTCGGGCATCCCGCCGCGCACGGAGCCGGCGGCGCTGGTGCCGCGGCTGTTCGCCGGTGCCGAGGGCGCGTGGCGACTGGCGGCGCGGGAGCTGGCGAACGGCGCCCTCCCCGTGGTGGCGGGGGCCGCCGGCACGCTGGCCGGCTCGTTCGGCGGCCTGGCCTGGCGGCGGTGGGCGGCGGAGCGGATGCCCGACACCCAGGCGGCCTTGGTCGAGGACGGCGTCGCGCTGGCGCTGGCCGCGCTCGCCTGCCTGCCGGGACGCACCCGCCGGCACCTGTCGGTGATCCCGAGCACCTGAGCCGCCCGGTCCTCGCGTCGTCCGCGGCGCGGAGGAAGATGGGGGCATGAGCGAGCAGCAGGTGGACGAGCGGAGCACCGGCAAGCGGGCCAACGAGCTCAACGCCACCATCCGGTACACGATGTGGTCGGTGTTCCGGCTGGCGCAGCCCTTCGGCGACGAGCAGCGGTCCGCCGCCGCCGACGAGGCCACCGCGCTGGTCGAGGAGCTGGCCGGCAAGGACGTCGTCGTCCGCGGCACCTACGACGTGAGCGGGCTGCGGGCCGACGCCGACCTCATGGTCTGGTGGCACTCCTCGTCGGCCGAGGCGCTGCAGGACGCCTACACCCGCCTGCGCCGCACCGCCCTGGGCCGGCGCCTGGAGCCGGTGTGGTCGCAGATGGCGCTGCACCGGCCGGCGGAGTTCAACCGCAGCCACATCCCGGCCTTCCTGGCCGACGAGGAGCCGCGGCGGTTCGTCTGCGTCTACCCGTTCGTGCGGTCCTACGAGTGGTACCTGCTGCCCGACGAGGAGCGGCGGGACATGCTGAAGGAGCACGGCATGCAGGCCCGCCCCTACCCCGACGTGCGGGCCAACACGGTGGCCTCGTTCGGGCTGGGCGACTACGAGTGGATGCTCGCCTTCGAGGCCGACGAGCTGCACCGCATCGTCGACCTGATGCGCGACCTGCGGGCCAGCCGCGCCCGGCGGCACGTGCGCGAGGAGGTGCCGTTCTACACCGGCACCCGCAAGCCGGTCGCCGAGCTGGTCCGCGACCTCGCGTAGTGAGCCCGGCGGTCGGCGTCGCGGGGGCCGGAGGCCTCCCGACGCCGACCGCGGAACAGCTCAGCGCAGCCCGGCCGCGGCACCTGGTCGCGGTGTGATCCGGAGGATCGCCGTGTCAGAGCACGGCTCCTGGCCGCGGTGTGGTCCGGAGGATCACGATGTCGTAGCGGGCTGCAACCTGATGCTCACCGAGTTGATGCAGTAGCGGTCGCCGGTCGGCGTCTGCGGGGCGTCGTCGAACAGGTGGCCCAGGTGGCTGTGGCACGTCGCGCACAGCACCTCGGTGCGGATCATGCCGAAGCTTCGGTCCTCGCGGAGGATGACGTTGTCCTCGGCGGAGGCCTCGTAGAACGACGGCCAGCCGCAGTGCGAGTCGAACTTGGTCTCCGAGCGGAACAGCTCGGCGCCGCACGCGCGGCACTCGTAGACGCCGACGGTCTTGGTGTCGACGTACTCACCGGTCCAGGCGCGCTCGGTGCCGGCCTGGCGGAGCACCGCGTACTCCTCCGGGGACAGCTGCGCCCGCCACTCCTCATCGGTCTTGGTGACCTGGGGCTTCTCGGGGGAGGTCGTCATGCCAGGTCGAACGAGCCGCGCCGCAGCACCATTCCCGGTGCTCAGCGGCCCAGGCCGGCGTCGCGGGCGCGCACGATCGCCTGCGCCCGGTCGGTGACCTGCAGCTTGCTCAGCACGTTCGACACGTTGTTGCGCACCGTCTTGGGGGAGAGGTAGAGCGCGGCCGCGATCTGCGCGTTGGACCGCCCGGCGGCGACCAGGTCGAGCACCTCCCGCTCGCGGGCGGTCAGCTGGGGGAACGCCGATCCGGGGCCGGCCGGCCCGGCGGCGAAGAAGTCGGTGATCCGCCGGGCCAGCGCCGCCCCGAACACGGCGCCGCCGGAGGCCACCGTGGTCACCGCCCGCACGACCTCCTCCTGGTCGGCGCCCTTGAGCAGGTAACCGCGGGCCCCGGCGCGGACGGCGGCGAACACGGTGCCGTCGTCCTCGCTCATGGTCAGCACGACGACGCCGACCGACGGCGACTCGGTGGTGATCCGGCGGGTGGCCTCGATGCCGTCCAGCCGCGGCATCTGCACGTCCATGACCACGACGTCGGGCTGCTCCTCGCGGGCCAGCGCGACCGCGTCGATGCCGTCGGCGGCGGTGCCCACGACGAGCAGTCCCGGCACCGAGCCCAGCAGCATCGCCAGGCCGTCGCGGTACACCGGGTGGTCGTCGACCACCACCACCCGCAGGGGCTCCTCGGACGAGGTCATCACCGGGTCCTCTCCACGGGCAGGATCGCCCGCACCACCGTGCCGCCCTCGTCGGGGCACTCCACCGTGCACCGGCCGCCCAGTTCCGCGGCCCGCTCCCGCAGCGATACCAGGCCGACGCCCGCGGGTGCCGCAGGATCGATCCCGGCCCCGTCGTCGGCGACCCGGAGGACCAGCGCCCCGTCGTCGTCACGGTGCAGCGAGACGGTGGCGGAACCGGCCCGGGAGTGCTTCGCCACGTTGGCCAGCGCCTCGGAGGCGATCCGGTAGGCGGCGACCTCCACGGCGGCCGGCAGCTCGTCGGCACCGGGACCGGCGGTGACCGAGACGGCGACCCGTGGCGCGAGGAGCCGATCCGCCTGCTGCCGTACGGCACCGGCCAGGCCGAGGTCGTCCAGCGCCGGCGGCCGCAGGTCGTGCACCAGCCGGCGGACGTCGGCCAGGGCGCCGGCGACGTCGTCCCTGACCGCGCGCAGCAGCCGGTCGCCGTCCTCCGCGCGCCCCGCGGAGGTCAGGTTGCGGGCGGTGTCGATGCGGAGGACCACGGCGCCGAGGCTGGGGCCCAGCCCGTCGTGCAGATCCCGGCGCAGCCGGCGCCGTTCCTCCTCGCGGGCGGCCACCAGCTCTTCCCGGCTCCGCTGCAGCTGGGCGGCGAGCGAGCTGGCCCGGGCGGCGGCCGCAGCCTGGCGCACGACGTCGGCCAGCAGCCCCTCGTCGCGGGTGACCAGGTGCGCCCGGACGCCGTCCCTGGGCAGGAGGAGCCGGCCGACCTCCTCGCCGCGGTAGGCGATCGGGAGGGACTGGACCGCCGCCGGGCGCCGGCCGTGCTCGGCCACCAGCCGCTCGCCCCCGGCGTGCTCGACCTCGACGCCGACGTAGGGCGACCGGAACGCCTCCGCGACCGCCGCCGCGATCGCCACGAGCTGCGCCTCGACGCCGTCGGACCGCTCCAGCCGGGCCGCGAGCTGGGAGACCACCCGGTAGGGATCGTCCCGCTCCCCGAGGACCCAACGCCGGACGAGGCGCCACAACGGGGCCCGGAGGGGCACGTAGACGGCGGCGACGAGCAGCAGCGTCAGCAGCGTGGCATCGCGCTCGCCGAACCGGTCGCCGAGCAGCGCGCCGGCTCCGGCCAGCACGGCCAGGTCGAGGAGGACCACGCCGATCCCGAGCACGCCGTAGACGACGGTGCCGCCGAGCAGCCGGTCGATGTCGACCGCCCGCGGGCGCAGGATGCCGAGGGTGACCGCCGTCCCGGTCAGCGCGACGGCGACGGAGAGCGCCGCGGTGCTCGTCCCGCCGGGCAGGAGCAGCGTGGACAGCATCACGAGCACGTCGACGACGGCCGCCCAGAGCAGCCACCGCATCCGGCGGCGCTGCTCGCCGTGGGCCCTCCGGTACCGCGCGACGACCGCGGCGGCCGGCACGGCGACGCCCAGCAGCGCGAGCGGGAAGGCGATCCGGAGCAGCGGTTGCGCGACGTCCGGCGGGATCGGCAGGGTCGTGAGGTCCAGGTCGAGCCCGGCGTAGACGTCGGGCGTGCCGGTGCCCTCCCGGGAGTAGGCCACCTCGGAGGGGACGACGAGCAGCAGCGCCGGCAGCAGCGCGCTGGACACGAGGCTCGCCACGGCCAGGCGGCGCAGCCGGCCGGTGGGCAGCCGGCCGTCGGGGTAGAGCAGCAGGAGCAGCGGCAGGCCCAGCAGCAGGAAGGCGCCGAGCCGCTCCACGGTCCACGAGGCGAGGCTGGCACCGGGGAGGGGAGGGTCGCTGCGCAGCGCGTAGGTGAGCCACGACTCGGCCAGACCGTCCGTGGCCCAGAGCACCGCCGTCCCGGTGACCACCCACGAGAGCGCGTTGCGCGGGACCCGGGTGAGCAGCAGCCACGCGGGGCCGGCGAGGGCGAGCCCCGGCAGCGCGACGACCCAGCCGAGCTCGGCGCCGGGGCGGGCGGCCCGCGCGACCTCCGGGGTGACCGCGTCGAGGACTGCTGCCGCGGCCGTCGAGCCGAACACCACCGCGACGACGAGCCAGGCGGCGACCCGCGGGCGGCGGCGCGCTGGGGAGGGGGCGACGTCGCCCGCCGGGGTCCCCGCGTCGGTGGACTCGGCCACCGGGATCCTCGCCTGCACGCGCAGATACTGGCCGTCCGGTGTCCCGGACGTCACGAGGCCGGTGTCCCGTATTTCTCGGGACACGCTCCGGGACCGAATCGGGGGCGCGCGGCCCTGGGTGCCCGGGACGCCGCCCCGAGACGGTTCTCCCAGGCGGTGCACAGGGCACCGCACGAGACCACGGGAGACGAGATGTCCCTCAGCACCACCCCCGCCCCGGCCCGCACGGACCTCGACGCGCCCGCCGGCGGCGTCCCCGGCGCCTCCGCGAGCCTGGTCCGACGCGCCGGGATCGCCCTCTCCGCCGGCGCCGGGAGCTGGGCGGTCGCCTGCGCGTTCCTGGGTACGACGCCACCCGCCGGCACCTGGCAGGCCACCGTCGTCAACCTGGCCGCGGTCGCCTTCCAGATCGGCCTGGTGCTCCTCGTGACCGTGCAGATGCGGACCGGTGCGATCGGCACCGGCCGCCTGGCCCGGCGGATCCTGCACGTCGAGCACGGCCTGCTCGCGGTAGCGATCGTGTCCTCGCTCATGTGGGCGCTGACGCCCGGGCTGTACGACACCGGGTTCTTCTTCGCGATCGACCTCTTCTGGCCGCTGTCCATGCTGGGCATGGCCGCGCTCGGGGTCCGCATCGCGATCGCCGGCCGCTGGACGGGCGTCGCCCGCTTCTGGCCGATGGTCGCCGAGAGCTGGGCGCCGGTCACCGTCCCGACCGCCTTCCTGCTGCCGGCGATCACCCAGTACGTGGGTGCCGCGCACCTGCTGATCGGGTACGTCGCCCTGGGCGTCATCCTCGCCACCCGGCCACACCTCACCGGCGCCCGCGCCTGAACCGCCGACGGCGCCCCGCCCCTCCGGGGAGGCGGGGCGCCGTCGCGTCCGGGGCCGGGAGAGACTGGGGGAGTGACTTCCGCGCCCCCACCGCCCGACGGCGCCCTGCCCGACGTCTGGTTCACCCGTGACCTGCCCGTGCTCCGGGCGATCGCCCGGCTGGTCGACGAGCCCAAGCACGGCGGCGCGCCGTACCTGCTCGGCTCCGTCGTGCCGGGGAGCGGGCTGCCCAAGGCGGAGGTCATCGCCGCGGCGAAGGCGCTGGCGTCCGCGGGGTACATCGAGCCGCTGACCAACCACGCCGGCGACATCGTGCGCATCACGGCGATCTCGGCGGAGGCCCGGCGGCTGGCCGGGCTCTGGCCGACCCCCCAGGGGGAGTGGGAACGGCTGCTCGAGCAGCTCGCTACCCGGGCGGAGAACGCCCCGACCGAGCTGGAGCGGCAGCGCTGGCGGGCCTTCGCCGACGCGGCGGCCGCGGTCGGCGAGCACGACGGGGCCCTGCTCATGTCCGCGCTCATCGGTGGGTACGTGCCGCGGGCCCGCTGACCGGCGGCCCGGCCCACGAACGACAGCGCCCCCCGCCCGGAGAACCGGGCGGGGGGCGCTGTGCTGATCAGACGATCAGAGCGGGGTGACGTTCGCAGCCTGCGGGCCCTTCTGGCCCTGCTCGATGTCGAACGCGATCCGCTGGCCTTCATCGAGCGAGCGGTACCCGCTGGACTGGATGGCCGAGTAGTGGACGAAGACGTCCGGTCCGCCGCCGTCCGGGGTGGCGAAGCCGAACCCCTTCTCCGCGTTGAACCACTTGACAGTTCCTTCGGGCATTGCTCGCTCCTAGCTGAGGTGGTACATCGGGGTCCTGCCATAGCGCGGGGCCTTCCCGACGTCCTCACCCTAGCCGTCGATCGGGGGATGAGGACACCGGTGCCGCAGAACTGTGACCTGGGACTCTTCTCCGGGCCGGTCGTGAGGGCACCCGGGCCTCAGAGCAGGTGGCCGGGCTCCTCCGGGAACGCGGGGGCCACCCGGCGTCCGCGGCGGCTCCACGCCGGCCCGTAGGCGCCCACCGAGTACGGGCTGCGCGCGGAGGTGGCGGCCGGCAGGGCGAGGGGCTCGGCGCGCCACGAGCGGACGCCGAGCGGCCGGTCGACGAGGAACGCCGGAGGCGCCGGGGGGTGCAGCCGCGCGGCCACCACCGGGGCCCAGCGGCGCAGCCCCAGCTGCCCGGCCAGCAGCACGGCGAGGACGATCGAGACGGTGAGGAACGCGTCGGTGACCGCGGTCGCCACGTCGAGGGCGGTGATCCGGGCCCAGCCGACGCTCTCCAGCTGGTGACCGACGATCTCCACGACGACGTACAGCACGCCGTACGCCAGCAACCAGATCCTCACCCGTGCTCCTCCGCCATGGTCGACACCTGCATCGACCACCGCTACCCCCGGCTGGAGCGCCCGGAGCCGCCCGGGGGCCGGCGCTCACCCGTTGGGGGGACGGGCGCCGCCCCCGCGGCGGAGCAGGCCGGCGACGTGGTCGCGCAGCGCGGCGACCGGGCGGTCTTGCGGCTTTCCTGCGGTTCTCTCGGCGCCGCCGTGCGGCTGCTCCCCGACGGTGGGACCTGCCGGACGGATCCGGCGCACCACCGATCCAGGAGAACCGCCATGCACCCGCTCGTCGCCTCGCCCGTGTCCTCCCGCGTCGCCGCCCCGAGCGGCGCCGTCTTCCTCCGCGACGTCGAGGACCTGCACGACGCCGACCTGGACCTGGTCCTCGCCGACCGGCTGGCCGAGTCCGCCGACGCGCTGCGCGCCGCGGTGACCGCCGCCCAGCTGGCGCAGGAGATCTCCCAGCGGGGCCCGCTGCCGGTGCACGCCCTGGGCCCGGCCGCGCACCGGCTGGCCGGCTGACCGGGCGGGCGCACGCTCACCGGCTCCGGTCAGCCGACCGGGGCAGGACGGGGCGTGGCCGCCAGGACGACGTGGCGGGCCCCGCCGCCCGGACGGGCGCACCGCCCGCCATCGGCGGGCGGTGCGCAGTGGTCAGGAACGGTCGATCCGCGGCGGCTGGTAGGCCCGCGGCAGCCGGAACCCGCGCTCCGCGAGGATCTCGCGCAGCAGGTCGGGCCGGTCGGTGATCAGCCCGTCCACCCCGATGCCGATGAGGTGTTCCATGGTGGGGCGGTCGTTGACCGTCCACGGGACGACGTCCATGCCGGCGGCGTGCGCGGCGTCGACGAGCTCCGGCGTGGTGAACGGCACGTACCCCGCGTCGGCGACCGAGCCGCCCTGCGGCGTGCCGTGCACGGGGGAGACCGCGTCGGCACCGAAGGAGGCGGCCGCGGCGACGTAGGCCTCCTGCAGGGAACGGCCTTCGGTCATGAAGTCGTCGATGTCGATGCCGCCGAGCCACGGGGAGGCGCCCGGCTGGCCGGCCTGCAGGAACTGCTGACCGTTGGTGAGCGCGACCACCGGCAGCTTCGGCGCGACCTCCCGCATCCGCATCAACGCGCCCCAGTCGAAGGACTGGATGGTCACGTGGCGGGCGACCTTCGCCCGCATCACGAGGTCGGCGACCACCTGGACGAACTGCTCGCGGGGCGCCGTCTCGTGCGGTGCTCCCGCCTCCACCTTCGTCTCGATGTTGAACGTCACCTGCCGGGCCTTGTAGGCCCGGACGAGGTCGAACACCTCGGACAGCAGGGGCATCGGCTCGCCCGGCGCCAGCTCCTGCTCCGGATGGGCGGGGTGGCGCTGCGACCCGCAGTCCAGCGTGCGCACCTGCGCCAGGGTCAGCGTGTGGACGTAGTCGCCGACGTAGGGGAACTCGGGGTCGCCCGGGGTGGCCGGCCCGGTGTCCTGGCACTTGGTGGCGGAGATCTGCCGGTCGTGGGTGACGACGGCCTGCTGGTCCTCGGTGATCTGGACGTCGAGCTCGAGCGTGCTGACCCCCAGTTCGAGGGCGTTGGCGAAGGCCGGGAGGGTGTTCTCCACGGTGAGCGCGAGGCCACCGCGGTGCGCCTGCAGGTCGAAGTCGCGCGGGGACTGGGCGGCGGCCGGGGCGGCGGTCGCCACGAGGGCCAGGAGGGCGGGGACGGCGGTCAGGGCCAGGAGGGGTCGTCGCGGGGACGACGGGAGGAGTGACATGGGGTGAGTCGACCGCACCACCGTGACCTCCTCGTGACCTCCAGGGGGCGACTCGCCGTGCACCGGCCCACCAGCAGGAGCGGGGCGCGGAGGCGCGCCGCGACGGCGGGCGGCCGAGGCCGCACGGACGCGTTCCCGGGAGGCGGCCGCGCTCGCGGCCGCCTCCCGGGAGCCGGTCAGGCCGGGGTCAGGTCTGTCTGGTGCAGGACGTTCCCGGCGACGTCGCGCAGCTGCACCGTCATCGTGCCGCTGCCCCCGTCGACGCGCACGTGGCCGACGAACTGCAGGCCGTCGCTGGGCGGCTGGTTCGGGCGGTCGGCGGCCCGGTTGAAGACGACCTGCGGGCCGAAGGTGGCGTCGAGCTCGTTCGGGCCGAAGGTGCCGGCGTGCAGCGGGCCGGACACGAACTCCCAGAACGGGTCGAAGTCGGTGAACGTCGCCCGTGCCGGGTCGTAGTGGTGCGCCGCGGTGTAGTGGACGTCGGCGGTGAACCAGACGACGTTGCGGACCCCGTGCCGCTTGAGGTCGGACAGCAGGCGGGCGATCTCCAGCTCCCGGCCCGCGGGCAGACCGGGGTCGCGGTTGGCGATGCCCTCGTGGTTCACCGGACCGTCCGGCACGACCAGCCCGATCGGCATGTCGGAGGCGATCACCTTCCACAGGGCCCGGGAGTTGCGGAGCTGCCGGGCGAGCTGGCCCAGCTGGCTGGTGCCGAAGATCCGGGCCTCGGGGCCACCCTGCGCCAGGTTGGGCGAGTTGGGGCCGCGGTAGGTGCGCAGGTCCAGGGTGAACACGTCCACCAGCGGGCCGTACGGCAGCACCCGGTCGATCCGCTTGCCCCCGATGGGCATGTACTCGAGGAACGCCCGCCGGCCGCGGGCGGCCAGCGTGTCGACGTCCTTGACCGTGTACCGCTCGTCGGTGAGCACCTCGCCCGGGTACCAGTTGTTGGTCACCTCGTGGTCGTCCCACTGGACCAGTTGCGGGACCTCCGCCGCGAAGCGCCGCACGTTGTCGTCGAGCAGGTTGTACCGGTACTGGCCGCGGTACTCGTCCAGCGTCTCGGCGACCTTGCTCTTCTCCGGGGTGACCACGTTGCGCCAGACCGTGCCGTCGGGCAGGACGACGCGCTCCTCCAGCGGTCCGTCGGCGTACACGCTGTCGCCGGAGTGGATGAAGAAGTCCGGGGAGAGCCGGCGAACCGCCTCGAACCCGGTCATGCCGCCGGTGTCGGGGTTGATGCCCCACCCCTGGCCGGCGACGTCCCCGGACCAGGCAAAGCTCACGTCCCGGCGGTCGCCCGGGGCGGTGCGGAGCCGACCGGTCAGCGGCTCGCTGGTCTGCCCCGCGTCGTGCTCGGCGAAGCTGACCCGGTAGAACAGCTCGGTCCCGGCCGGCAGGCCGGAGAGGAGCACCTTGCCCGTGTGGTCGGTGTGCGGCCCGACGTCGACCGACCACCGGCCACGGGGCGTGCGGAAGTCCTCGGTCGCCGCCACCTCGACCACCATGCGCGCGGGGCGGTCGGTCTTGGACCAGACGACCGCCGAGCGCGCGGTGACGTCCCCGCTCTGCACGCCCCAGCGCACCTCCGGCCGCGACCGGGCCAGGCCCGGCGCGGCGAAGGCCCGGGGGGCGGGGCCCAGCACGGTGCCCGCCCCGATGCCGGCCCCGACCACGGCGGCGGCCTGCAGCAGGCGCCTCCGGGTCAGCGCGGCCTCGGCCGACGAGCCGTCCAGGGAACTCGATGATCCGGTCACGTGTGCCTCCTCGACGTGGGGTGTCCGGCGGACAGCGTCGTGTCCGGGGAGGACGCCGGGAGGACGGCATGGCGACCCGCGGAGGAGCATCCGGTGAACGCAGTGACCGCCGGCTCCGGGGAGGCGCTCGGGGATCAGTCCCCGGTGGGGGCGGTGCGGCGGGCGCGGCTGGGCTGCACCCTCATGGGCTCGCCCGGCATCTTCGGGTAGTCCGGTGGATAGGGCAGGTCGCCGAGGCCGTCGTCGGCGGCCTGGCGCTCGGCCAGCTCCAGCAGCGGTTCGATGCCGAAGGCGTGCTCGGCCAGCCCGGCGTGCTTGTCACCCACGGCCGCGAAGCGGGCCGGCATGCTCAGCACGTCGAAGTCGGTGGGGTGCACGTCGGGCAGCTCGTCCCAGTCGACCGGCGCGGAGACGGGGGCGTGCGGCCGGGGCCGGATCGAGTAGGCCGACGCGATCGTGCGGTCCCGGGCCATCTGGTTGTAGTCGATGAAGATCTTCTCGCCGCGCTCCTCCTTCCACCAGGACATCGTCACGCGGTCGGGGAGACGGCGTTCCAGCTCGCGGCCGAAGGCGATCACCGCCCGGCGGACGTCGGTGAAGGTCCAGCGCGGCTGGATGGGCACGTAGACGTGCACCCCGCGGCCGCCCGAGGTCTTCGGCCACCCCTCCATGCCGAACTCGTGCAGCAGCTCCCGCACGTGCGGCGCCACCCACACCGCGTCGGAGAAGTCGGTGCCCGGCTGGGGGTCGAGGTCGATGCGGATCTGGTTCGGCGACTCGACGTCGGTCTTGTCCACCGGCCAGGGGTGGAACGTGAGCGTGCCGAGGTTCGCGCACCACGCGACGACGGCGACCGAGTCCGGGGCGATCTCGTCCGCGGTGCGCCCGCTGGGGAAGGTGATGTGCGCGGTCGGCACCCAGTCCGGGGCGTTCTTGGGCACCCGCTTCTGGTAGAACGCGTCGCCGTGGGTGTCCGCCCGCGTGGCCATCTTCGCGTCGGGGGAGTAGCCGCCGGGCCAGCGCTCCAGCGTCGTCGGCCGGTCCTTCAGCGCGAAGAGGATCCCCTCGCCCACGGCGAGGAAGTACTGCACGACGTCGATCTTGCGGATCCCGCGATCGGGGAAGTAGGGCTTCTCCGGGTTGGACACCCGCACCTCGTGCCCGTCGACGTCGAGGACGACGGCGTCCTTGCTCGTGGCCATGCAGCTGCTCCGCTCGCTCCGGGGCCGACGAGTGTCACGCCGGACAGGTCAGCCCGTCCATGGGGGGCGCCAGGTCGATGAGGTAGGCGTTGATCGCCCCGGTGACGCAGTCGGTCTTGGGGTAGGCGGTGTGGCCCTGCCCCTCCCAGGTCAGCAGCACGCCGTTGTCGAGGTCCTCGGCGAGGTCGACGGCGCCGGCCAGCGGGGTCACCGGGTCACCGGCGTTCCCCGCGACGACGATCGGGTTGCTGCCCTCGGCGTCGCGCTCCGGAACCGGGGTGCGGTCGGCCTCCCACACCGAGCAGGTGAACAGCCCGGCGGCGGAACCGGCGCCGAAGAGCGGGTACCGCTCGCCCCACTCGGCGGCGAGCTGGCGGACCCGGCTCTCCTCCACCGTCTCCTCGGTGTCGGCGCAGTTGATGGCCACGTTGGCGTCGAGGAGGTTGGAGTACGACCCGTCCTCCAGCCGCCCGCTGTAGTCGTCGGCCAGCGAGAAGAGCGCCCGGGCGTCGCCGTCGCGGGCGGCGGCGAGGCCCTGCGCCAGCTGCGGCCACGACGCGGTGTCGTAGAGCGCCGCCTGCACCGCGGTGAGGACGACGCCGGGCGTGGCCTGGCGGGTCTCGCCCTCCTCGCTGCTCGGGATCGGCGCGGCCTGTGCCTGTGCGAGCAGGTCCTCGAGGAAGCGCCGGGGGTCGTCGCCCAGCGGGCAGCCGGCGATCAGGCCCCGGCAGTTCTCGGCGAAGGCGTCGAAGCCGGCCTCGAACCCGGCGGCGCTGGCCTCCGCCTCGGCGATGGCGTCGTCGTCGGGGTCGACCGCGGCGTCGAGGACCATGGCGCGCACCCGGTCGGGGTAGAGCTCGGCGTAGGTGGAGCCCAGCGTGGTGCCGTAGGAGTAGCCGAGGTAGTTGAGCTGCTCCTCGCCCAGGGCCTCGCGCAGCCGCTCCATGTCATGCGCGGTGTCCACGGTGTTAAACGTGCCGAGCGCCTCGCCGTACTCCTCGGCGCAGCCCTCGGCGATCTCGCGGGAGAGTGCGAAGACGCTGTCGAGCTGCTCGTCGGTGGTGGGGCGGGGCTCCGCGGCGATCGCGCGGTCCTTGAGCTCCTTCGGGATGCACTCGACGGGTGTGGACAGACCCACGCCGCGCGGGTCGAAGCCGACGACGTCGAAGCGGCGCAGCACGTCCTCGGGGAGGGTGAGCGCCAGCCCGATGGCGGCGTCCGCGCCGGAGCCGCCCGGTCCACCGGGGTTGACCATGAGGGAGCCGATGCGGTCGGTCTGCCCGGCCAGCACGGCGCGCACCAGGAAGAGCGGCAGCGTGGCGCCCCCGGGCTCGTCGTAGCTGATCGGCACGTCGGTGCGGCCGCACTCGAAGGCGATGTCGCGCTCGCTGCCGGGCTGGCCCTCGATCAGCGGCTCGATCTGCGCGTCGCAGTCGGTCCACTCGATCGGCGCCGCCTCGGGCTCGGCCGGTGCTGTGGTGGTCGCCGCCGGTTCCTCGGCGCTCTCCCCGAACGACGTGCAGCCGCTCAGCGCGAGGGGCAAGGCCAGCAGCAGGCCGGACGCGGCGGCCGGGAGGCCTCGGTGCAGACGCATGATCACGAGCATAGGGACCTTTCTGCCCCCCACCGCTCGCACGCTCGCGGCGGGCCCCAGCAGAAAGGCCGCCGCGGAGCACCGTCTCAGCCCTCCAGGACCTCGCCCAGGTCGTAGCGGACCGGCACCTCGAGCTGGTCGTACGTGCAGCTGCGGGGGTCGCGGTCGGGGCGCCAGCGGAGGAACTGACCGGTGTGACGGAGTCGACGGCCCTCGAGCTGGTCGTACTTGATCTCCACGACCAGCTCCGGCCGCAGCGGGACCCACGAGAGGTCCTTCTTCGCGTTCCACCGGCTCACCGCTCCGGGCATCCGCTGCTCGCCGTCGGCCTGCACCTGGGCGTTCGCCCAGTCCTGCCAGGGGTGGCCGTCGAGCGCCTCGGCGCGGTAGGGCGCGAGCTCCTCGACCAGCTCGGCCCGGCGCTTCATCGGGAAGGACGCCGCGACGCCGATGTGCTGCAGCTCGCCGCCGTCGTAGAGCCCGAGCAGCAGCGAGCCGACGATCGGCCCGCTCTTGTGCCAGCGGAAACCCGCGACGACGCAGTCCGCCGTCCGCACGTGCTTCACCTTGGTCATCAGCCGCTGGTCGGGGCCGTAGGGCAGGGCGGCCGACTTGGCGACGACGCCGTCCAGGCCGGCGCCCTCGAAGGTCTCGAACCAGCGCTCGGCGGTCGCGGGGTCGCGGGTGACGCCGGTCAGGTACACGGGCGCCCGGGCGCCGGCCAGCGCGGTCTCCAGCCGGGCCCGCCGGTCGGCGAACGGCGTCTCGAGCAGCGACTCGTCGCCCACGGCCAGCAGGTCGAACGCCACGAACGACGCCGGCGTCTGCTCGGCGAGCAGGGTGACGCGGGACTCGGCGGGGTGGATGCGCTGCAGCAGCGCCTCGAAGTGCAGCCGGTCGCCCCGCGGCACGATGATCTCGCCGTCGACGACGCAGCGCTCCGGCAGGTTGGCCTTGACCGCCGCCACGACGTCGGGGAAGTAGCGGGTGAGCGGGCGCTCGTTGCGGCTGCCCAGCTCCACCTCGTCGCCGTCGCGGAACACGATGCAGCGGAAGCCGTCCCACTTGGGCTCGTAGAACCAGTCGTCGCCGGTCGGCACCTTCGTCGCGGCCTTGGCCAGCATCGGCTTCACCGGCGGCTGCACGGGCAGATCCATGCCGGTCAGTCAAGCAGCACCACCGCACCGGCGGCGGCCGCGTCGCGGCGGTGGCCACGGCTAGCGCCAGGCGAAGACCGGCTGCTCGTAGTGGACGACCCGCTGCACCTCGCCGCGGCAGGCGATCCGGCAGAACTGGTGGACCACCGCCGCCGTGGGCGCGTGCACGTGGCCGCCCAGCAGCGGCAGCCGGATCACCGGCGCCTCGGACTCGGGGATGGTCTCGACGACCGGGTCGACGTCGAGGTCGGCCAGCGGCACCTCGTGGACGGCGGCCACCTCGCGTTCGGACCCGGTGAGGCGGTCGACCGGACCGGCCCAGCAGGCCACCGGCGTCATCACGTAGCCCGAGCGCGTCACGTAGTCGTCGAGCAGCCCGAGGACGGCCGAGGGCCCCAGGTCGAGCCCGACCTCCTCGCGCAGCTCGCGGAGGGCGCCCTCGACGGGGCCCTCACCGGCGTCGAGCCGCCCGCCGGGCAGCGCCCACTGACCCGCGTGCGCCCGCAGCCCCGCGGCGCGGCGGGTGATCACCAGGCAGGGAGCGCCGTCGCGGACGGTCACGCACACGGCGACGGCCCCCTGCTTCAGCTCGGGCCGCTCCGCGGCCACCCGCGGGAAGCCGGCGAGACGCCCGGCCATGCCGTCCCGGTCCAGCGGTTCCACGGGCTCTCCTCGTACCGGCTCGCGGGCCTCGTCCGTCGCCCCACCCTCGCACGCCACCTGCTGCGGTGCCGTCCACGGGAGCAGGATGGGGCCATGGCGACGATCCACCGGACGACGATGGTGCCGACCAAGCTCGAGCTGATCGGCGGGTGGCTGCCCCGCCAGCCCTGGTACCGCCCGCCGGGCGCGCCGCCGGCGCTGCGGCGCGCCGGGGGGTTCCGGCTGGACGACCCCGCGGGCGAGGTCGGGCTCGAGTTCATCGTGGTCGCCGACGGCCCCCCAGGGCGGGAGACGACCTACTTCGTGCCGCTGAGCTACCGCGGCGCACCCCTCGCCGGGGCGGAGGAGGGGCTGCTCGGCACGTCCGAGCACGGCGTCCTCGGCACGCGCTGGATCTACGACGCCGCGCACGACCCGGTCGCCGTCGCCCAGGTGCGGGCATTCGTCGCGGGGGCGGCCGAGGCGCAGCACCAGGACGACAGCGACACACCCGATCCCTCGGTGGCGCGCCGCTGGACCGGTGCCGGCGCGCCGGAGGCCACCGGCTCGGTCGAGTTCGTCCGGGTGCTGCAGCCCGGCGACGGCGCACCGGGGGAGGGCGCGGGCTCGATCGAGGCCGAGTGGACCGCGGCGGACGGCACCGTCGTGCGCGGGACCGTCGCCGTCGTCCGGGCGTGACCCCGGGCCGACGGTTCCTCCCTACGCGAGCGACGCGCCGTCCACGCCGTACCGGGTGAAGAGCATCCCGTCCTCCTCGAGCACCTGGCGCAGCGTCAACCGCACCGGTGCCGGCAGGGCTGCGTCGAGCAGCCGGGCCTCGCCGCCGACCAGCGCCGGTGACACCGACAGGTCCAGCTCGTCGACGACCCCGGCCGCCAGCGCGGTGCGCAGCAGCTGCGGGCCGCCCTCGCAGGTCACCTGCTCCAGCCCGCGCCCGGCGAGCGCCTCCAGGGCGGCGGGCAGGTCCACGTCGTCGTCGCCGCACACCAGCACGTCGACACCGGCATCGGCCAGCGCCGAGCGGCGGCCGGGGTCGGCCGCCGCGCAGGTGACCAGGACGGTCGGGCGGACGGCGTCGGCCACCAGCCTGCTCGCGGGGTCCAGCGACGCCCGCCGGGACACCACGGCGACCGGCATCGCGGGCGTGCGGCCGAGGGACTCCCGCAGCCGGCCGACCGGCGAGTCGGGCAGCACCGGCCGGTAGCCCTCGGTCGCCGCCGTGCCGTGCCCGACGAGGACGACGTCGGCGAGCGCGCGCAGCACGCGGAACACCCGGCGGTCGCCGGGCGATCCCAGGCCGGCGCTCACCCCGTCGACGGTGACGGCGCCGTCGAGCGAGGCGATGAAGTCCATGCGCAGCCACCGCCCGGGCGGGCAGCGGTAGGCCTCGACGAGGCCGGCGTCGTCGAGCTCGGCCGGCTCGGGGAACAGCCGGCGCACGTCAGCGGGTGCCGAGCACGGCCGCGCTCTCCGGCGGGAGCGTCACCGTGCGTCCGTCGAGGTCCGGCAGCTCACCGGTCGCGAAGAGCACGTCACCGGCCGGCACGTCGAGGTCGATCTCCCGCGGCTGGTCCGCCAGGTTCGCCACCACCCGCAGGGAGCCCCGGTGCACGACCAGCCAGCGGTCGGCGTCGTCCCAGTTGACCTGCACGGCGGAGAGGTCGGCGTCCACCAGGTCCGGGTGCGCCCGGCGCAGGGCGAGCAGCGAGCGGTGCACGGCCAGCAGCCGGTCGTGGGGCTCCGCGCCCAGCTCCGACCAGTCCAGCTTCGACCGGGTGAAGGTCTCGGGGTCCTGCGGGTCGGGCACCTCGTCGGCGTCCCAGCCGTGCTCGGCGAACTCGCCCTTGCGCCCCTCCGCCGTCGCCCGGCCGATCTCGGGGTCGGTGTGGCTGGTGAAGAACTGCCACGGCGTGGCGGCGCCCCACTCCTCGCCCATGAACAGCATGGGGGTGAACGGGCTGGTCAGCACGAGCGTCGCACCGACGGCCAGCAGCCCGGGGGAGAGGGAGGCCGAGATCCGGTCGCCCACGGCACGGTTGCCGATCTGGTCGTGGTCCTGCAGATAGGTGACGAACTTCCAGCCCGGCAGCCGTGCGGTGTCCACCGGCCGGCCGTGGTGCCGGCGCCGGAAGCTCGACCACGCGCCGTCGTGGAAGAAGGCGCCGGTGAGGGTCTTGGCCAGGCCGCCCAGCCCGGCCTGCGCGAAGTCCCGGTAGTAGCCCTGGTCCTCGCCGGTCAGCGTGGCGTGCAGCGCGTGGTGGAAGTCGTCGCTCCACTGGGCGTGGATGCCCGTGCCGCCCGCCACCCGCGGGGTCACCATCCGGGGGTCGTTGAGGTCGCTCTCCGCGATCAGGGTCAGCGGCCGCCCGACGGCCGCCGAGAGGCGGTCCACCTCCTGCGCCATCTCCTCCAGGAGATGGGTGGCCCGCTCGTCGACCAGGGCGTGGACGGCGTCCAGCCGCAACCCGTCGACGTGCATGTCGCGCAGCCACATCAGCGCGTTGTCGAGGATGTAGCGGCGCACCTCGTCGGAGTCCGGCCCCGAGAGGTTGACCGATTCCCCCCAGGTGTTCGCGCCGCCCTCGCTGAAGATCGGCATGAACAGCGGCAGGTAGTTCCCCGACGGGCCGAGGTGGTTGTAGACGACGTCCTGGATCACGCCCAGGCCGCGCTGGTGGCAGGCGTCGACGAAGCGCTGGTAGGCGGCGGGGCCGCCGTAGGTCTCCTGCACCGCGTACCAGAGCACGCCGTCGTAGCCCCAGTTGTGGGTGCCGTCGAAGGCGTTGACCGGCAGCAGCTCGACGAAGTCGATCCCGAGGTCGACCAGGTGGTCCAGCCGCGCGACCGCGGCGTCCAGCGTCCCCTCCGGGGTGAAGGTGCCCACGTGCAGCTCGTAGACGGAGCCGCCGGCGAGCTGGCGGCCGGTCCACGCACCGTCGCCCCAGCGGTGGGCGGACGGGTCGAACCGGCGGGACAGCCCGTGCACGCCCTCGGGCTGGCGACGGGACCGCGGGTCGGGGCGGGGCGTGCTGTCGTCGTCCGCGAGGAAGCCGTAGTCGGCCTCCGGCCCGGCCTCCACCTCGGCGCGCCACCAGCCGCCCTCGTCCCGGCGCATGTCGTGGACGGTGCCGTCGACCTGGACCCGCACGCGCTCGGGCAGCGGGGCCCAGACGGAGAACTCGACGGGTGCGGACATGCGGGGGCCTCCAGGGGGGCGGGCGGGACGGACCTGGCCGAGGGGTTCCAGGCGCGAGCTTCATGCCCGCACCGCCGCCGCCCAACCACGCGATCGGCCGCGACCGGCAGCTGCTCCCCGTGGCGCCCACGCCGAGGGCCGCACCGGGGCGCCCGCGGGAACCCGCGCCGCGTGGCGCGACCGGAACGGGCCGTGACCGGCCGGGCACGCGTTATCGTCCCGCACCACCGGTACCGGTGGGTACCCGTTCATCGGAGGTCGCCCGTGGGCACGGTCCGCACCCTGGTCTTCCCCGCCCTGCGGCTGCTGGTGTGGTCGGTCATCGCCGTGGCGCTCGTGGTGCTCGCCTTCCGGGGCGGCGGGACCGGCGGCGGCCCGGCCGGGTCGGGCGCGCCGACGCTCGACCTCACCGCCCCGGTGGTCCCGGTCGCCCGCGGCACGGTGGCCAACACGGTCACGGTGGCGGGCACCGTCGTCGCCGACGACCCGGTGCCGGTCCGTGCGACCGCCGCCGGCACGGTGCGGCGGGTCCTCGTCCCTCGGGGCGGGACGCTCGCGGCCGGGCAGGCGGTGCTGGAGATCCGGGTCGAGGAGGAGCAGGAGCCGGTCACCGGCACCGACGCCGAGGGCAATCCCACGGTCACCCCGCGGCCGCCGAAGGTCCGGACGGTCACCGTGCCCGCCCCCAGCGGCGGCACCGTGACGGCGATGGACGCGCTCGTCGACCAGGTGGTGTCGGTGGGCGACGAGCTCGGCGAGATCTCCCCGGGCACGCTGTCGGTCACGGCCTCGCTGACCCAGGCAGAGCAGTTCCGGCTGCTGGCGCCGCCCTCCACCGCGGAGGTGACGGTGCAGGGCGGCCCCGCGCCGTTCACCTGCACCGCGCTGGCGCTCGGTGCGGGAGCGCCGGCGGCGGCAGGGGACGACGCCGGCGGATTCCCCGTGCCTGCGCAGTCCGGCGGCACCACCGCCCGCTGCGCGGTGCCGCCGGAGGTGACCGTGTTCGCCGGCATGGCGGCGACGGTCGCGGTCGCCGCCGGCACCGCCGAGGGGGTCCTGGTCGTGCCGATCACCGCGGTGCAGGGCTCGGTGCAGCAGGGCAACGTCTGGGTCGTCGGCGCCGACGGCGCCCAGGAGCAGCGGTCGGTCGCCCTCGGGCTCAGCGACGGCGACCAGATCGAGGTCCGGGACGGCGTGGCGGAGGGCGAGCAGGTGCTGCAGTTCGTGCCGGTGCCCGACGACTCGGTGGACGACCCGATGATGGGCGGGCCGTACGGATGAGCCTGCTGTCCCTGCGCGGCGTCAGCCGGGAGGTCGGCCTCCCGGATGGCACCGTGCTGCCGATCCTCACCGGCGTCGACCTCGACGTGGCGCCCGGCGAGCACGTGTCGATCGTCGGCCGCTCGGGGTCGGGCAAGTCGACGCTGCTGAACATCCTCGGCCTGCTGGACGCCCCCACCGCCGGCAGCTACCTCCTCGACGGCGAGCCCACCGACCACCTCCGGGCCCGCCGCCGCTCGCGGCTGCGCGGCGAGGTCTTCGGCTTCGTCTTCCAGCAGTTCAACCTGCTCCCGAGACGGACCGCGGTGGAGAACGTGGCCGCCCCCCTGCTGTACGCCCGCGGCCGCGAGTTCCTGCGGCGCCGCCGCACCGCGGCCGAGATGCTCGACCGGGTCGGTCTGGGCGCCCGGGCCGACCAGGTCCCCGAACGGCTCTCCGGTGGGGAGCAGCAGCGGGTCGCGATCGCCCGGGCGCTGGTCCGCGCGCCGCGGGTCGTGCTGGCCGACGAGCCGACCGGCGCGCTCGACGTGGAGACCGGGGCACAGGTGATGGAGCTGCTCGCCCGGGCCACCGCGGAGAACGGTGCCGCGCTCGTCACCATCACGCACGACCTCTCGGTGGCCGCGCTGGCCGACCGGCGGTTCCGGCTCGACGGGGGCCGGCTCTCCCCGCTGGTCGAGGTCGGCGCCCTCGACGCCGCGACCGCCGACCGGGGCACCGCGTGACCGGCGTCCTCGGCGCGCTGTCGGAGGCCTGGGACGAGGTGCGGGTCCACAAGAGCCGCGTGGTCCTGTCCCTGGTCGGGGTGTTCCTGGCGGTCTTCGCGATGACCACGGTGACGGCGCTCGGGCTCATCGTGGCCCAGGTGCAGCAGGAGTCCGCCGAGCGCGGCTCGGGCCGGCCGGCGACGGTCGCCGTCAACGCCTACGACCCGGTGACCGGCATGCCGCCCGACCCGGCGGAGTGGGACGCCGCCGTGGCCGACCTGGTGGAGCGCTACGACATCGCGACGGCGGCCAGCATCTCCTACGGCGAGGGGCTCTACCGGCTGCCCGGGGGCACCCAGCGGGTGCAGACGATGCGGGTGTCGCCGTCCTTCGGCGGGCTGCACCGCAAGGAGCCGGTGCAGGGCCGGTGGTTCCGGGAGGGCGACCGCACGTCCCTGAGCCCGGCGCTCGTGGTCAACGAGGCGTTCCTCGAGGTCCTCGGCGTCCCCGACCTGTCGGCCCGGCCCACCGTGGTCCTGGGCGGGCCGGCCCCGGTGCGGGCGACCATCGTGGGCGTAGTCCGCGAAGGGTGGGGTACCGAGCCCATCGTCTACCGCGTCGACCGGTCCGGTGGGGCGTGGGACGACGCCGGCGCGGTCGATCCTGCCCAGGCGATGTACGGCGGGCCCAGCACGCTGGAGCTGTGGGTGCCGCCGGACCAGGCCGAGCAGGTGATGGAGACGGTGTCCCGCGATCTCGGTGCCGCGCTGGGCGGGGTGCAGGTGGACACCTTCCGGCAGGACGCCTCCGGGATGGAGGAGACCCTGGCCATGCTGCGGTTGGCCATCCGCGGGGCCGGCATCGTCGTGCTGGTGCTCGGTGGTCTCGGGGTGCTCAACATCGGGCTGGTCACCGTGCGGCAGCGGATCCGCGAGATCGGCGTCCGGCGCAGTTTCGGGGCGACGTCCGGCCGGATCTTCTCCGCGGTGATGCTGGAGAGCGTCTGCGCGACCGCGCTCGCCGGCGTCGCCGCGGTGGGTGCGTCGATCGTGCTGGTGCGCAACCTGCCGCTCGAGCAGTGGCTCAACGATGGCATCCCGCTCGCCGACGCCCCCGGTTTCCCGGTCGCCGCGGCGGTGGAGGGCCTGGTCGCCGCGACGGCGGTGGGCGCGCTTGCCGGCCTGCTGCCCGCGATCATCGCCGTCCGCGCCAAGGTGATCGATGCGATCCGCTTCTGAGCTGCCCGGAGCACCGGTCCCGCGGGTGGCGCCTCGCTCGACGGGGGGACGTCGGGCGGTGCTTTCCCCACTAGCCTCTCCGCCACGGTGGGATACCTGTGTCCACCACGGTCAGGAGAACGTCGGACGAACAGGTGCCCCGCGCGGAAGGAGCTCGTGATGCCCCGGAGCCAGCTCAACGCGGTTCTCCGCTCGCGCCTGCAGCCCGCGCACCGCCGGTTCGCCGGCTTCCTGCCGCCGGCCGCCCGGCGGCGGTACCTCTACCTGGCCGGGCAGCGGCGCCTCCCTCGGCTCCGCGACCCGCGGACGTTCACCGAGAAGGTCAGCTGGCGCATCCTCCGGGACCGCCGGCCCGAACTGGAGTGGACCTGCGACAAGCTGGCGATGAAGGAGCACGCGCGTTGTCTCCAGCAGGAGGCCGGCGTGCTGGTGCCCGAGACCCTGTGGTGGGGCGAGGACCTGGGCGAGGTGGTCGGTCGCGCGTTCGACCGCCCGTGGGTGCTCAAGCCGAACCACCGCAGCGGCCTGGTGCGCTTCGGGGCGGCCTCGGAGGTGATCGACGCGTCGACCGTGGCGGCGACGCGGGAGTGGCTGCGGGACGACCAGAGTGCGCTGCTGGGGGAGTGGGCCTACAGCAGGGCGCGCAAGCTGTTCGTGCTCGAGGAGCACATCGCCGGGGGAGCGCGCCTGGACGACTTCAAGTTCCTCGTCTTCGACGGCGAGGTCGCCGCGATCCAGGTGGACCGGGGCAGGTTCACGCGCGAGCAGACGCGCAGCTACTACACCCCCGAGTGGGAGCAGATCCCCGTCCAGCTCGTCGCCCCGTGCGGGCCGCCGATGGCGGCGCCGGAGAACCTGGCCGCCATGCTGCACGCCGCGCGGGTCCTCGGGCGGTCCTTCGACTTCATGCGGGTCGACCTCTACACCACGGGGAACGCGGTCTGGTTCGGCGAGTTCACGCCGTACCCGAGCGGGGGCACGATGCGGTACGAGCCCCGTTCGTTCGATGCCTGGCTCGGGGAGCACTGGTCCCTGCCGACGGCACCGCACCCGGTGCCGGAGCCAGGACCCCGGCGGCGTCGTGCGACCGCACCGCCCGAGGCCCGGATGGTGTCGTGACGTCGGCCGGTGGCGCGGGAGGATGCTCCGGCGCCACCGGCGGTGCCGCCTACTCCCGCACGAGCAGCGCCACCGGCAGGCGGGAGAGCACGACGTCGGCAGCGATACCGGCGACGTCCGAGACCGCCCGTCCACCGGTGAGCAGGTCCCGCCACGCGCCGTTCGGCAGCTGGAGCGCGGTGTCGCCCCAGCCGTCCTGCGCCAGCTTCGCCGGCAGCCGCGTGCCGACCACGACGACACCGCCGCGGTCGTAGGCGATCACGTGGTCGGCCGCCGCCCCGGTGACCGCCACCGGCTCGTAGGCGGTGAACCACTCGGGGTGGTCCCGGCGGGCGCGCAGGGTGCGCGACACGACCAGCAGCTTCGCCGCGCCGGACTCGTCCACCGCGGGCACCTCCCCGCCGTCGAGCCGGGCGAGCAGCTGCCGGCGCAGGGCGTAGTCCACGGGGCGGCGGTTGTCCGGGTCGACCAGGGAGAAGTCCCACAGCTCGGTGCCCTGGTAGACGTCGGGGACACCGGGCATCGTCAGCTGCAGGAGCTTCTGGGTCAGCGAGTTCGACCAGCCCAGCGGCGCGATCCGGGTGACGAAGGCGTCGATCTCCGACCGCGTCGTGGGGTCGTCGAACGCGGCGTCGACCAGGGCGTGCAGCTGCTCCTCGAACTCCTGGTCCGGAGCGGTCCAGGTGGTCGAGGTGCCGGCCTCGCGGGCCGCCTTCTCCGCGTAGGTGTGCGCCCGCTCCCGGGAGAGCGGCCACGCGCCGACCAGGTTCTGCCACACCAGGTGGGCCAGCGATCGGTCGGCCAGCGGGTGCCGGGTGATCCAGCCCCGCACGAGCCGCGCCCAGTCGGCGGGGAGCTCGGCGAGTACCGCCAGCCGGGCGCGCACGTCCTCGCTGCGCTTGGTGTCGTGCGTGGACAGCGTGGTCATCGACCGCGGCCGCAACGCCAGCCGCCGGCGCTGTGCCTCGTGGAACTCGGCCACCGTGCTGCCGAAGCGGGCCGGGTCACCGCCCACCTCGTTCAGCGCCGCGAAGCGCGCCCACCGGTAGTACGCGCTGTCCTCGACGCCCTTGGCCATGACCGGCCCGCTGGTCTGCTCGAAGCGGGTGGCCGCCTCGGTACCGGCCTGCGAGAGCACCGGGTGCAGCGCCTCCAGCGCCGGCGCCAGGTCGGGGCGGCGTTCCCGGACCGCGGCCACGGTCCGGTCCAGGTGCTCCCGGCCGTCGGGCAGGTAGCTCCGGTAGACCGGGAAGGAGGCGAGCAGCTCGGCCAGCGCCTCGGTCTCCTGCTCCCGGTCGACCGCGCCGCCGCCCGCCCCTCCGAGCGCGCCGATGACCCGGACCAGCCGGGCGACCTCCGAGCCGAGCATCCCATCGGTGACCTCGCGCTTGCAGTCGTGGACCAGCTGGGCGTAGTCGACCCGCCGGCCGGCGAGTTCGGTGTCCAGCGCGGTCAGCGCCGGCTCCCCGGCCGGGTCGACGAGCACCTCGTCCACCTCGGCGAGGGCGTCGTAACCCGTCGTCCCCGCCGTCGCCCAGCTCTCGGGGAGGTCCTCCCCGGGTTCGAGGATCTTCTCCACGACCGTCCACCGGCCGTCCGACGCCTGGGCCAGGCGGTCCAGGTAGCCCTTCGGGTCGGCCAGCCCGTCCGGGTGGTCGATGCGCAGCCCGTCGACGGCGCCGTCGTGCACCAGTCGCAGCACCAGCTCGTGCGTGGCCTGGAAGACCGCCGGGTCCTCGACCCGCAGCCCGGCGAGCGTGTTGATCGCGAAGAAGCGCCGGTAGTTCAGGTCGCTGTCCGCGCGGCGCCAGTCCACCAGCTCGTAGTGCTGCCGCGCGTGCACCTCCTGCGGCGTTCCGTCCCCGGTTCCGGGGGCGATGGGGAAGCGGTTGTCGTAGTAGCGGAGCTCCCCGTCCACCACCTCGAGCTTCTCGACGTCGTCCGCGGAGCCCAGGACGGGGATGCGGACCTTCCCGCCGCCGAAGTCCCAGTCGATGTCGAAGGCGTCCGCGTGCGCGCTGTCCCGGCCGTGCTGCAGCACGTCCCACCACCACGGCGCCGCCGCCGGGTCGTCGACGCCCATGTGGTTGGGCACCAGGTCGAGCACCAGCCCGAGCCCGTGCTCGTGCAGCGCGGCGACGAACCGGTCGAAGCCGGCCTGCCCGCCCCGCGCCTCGTCGATGTGCGCGTGGTCCACGGTGTCGTACCCGTGGTTGCTGCCCTCGGCCGAGCGGAGCAGCGGGGAGGAGTAGGCGTGGGTGACGCCGAGGTCCGCGAGGTAGCCCGCGACCTCGGCGGCGTCCTGCAGCGGGAAGCCGGCGTGCACCTGCAGCCGGTACGTCGCCGTGGGGTCCGCGCGGCGACGCTCGTCCCCGGGCACCTGGATGGGCTCGCTCACTGGGCGGGACCCGTCAGGACGATGATCGAGCGGGCCTGCACGGTCACCGTCTCGCCGGGCTTCACCTCGACCGGCTCCACCTCGTGCATCTCGGCGGTGTCGAGCACCGGCGTCCAGCTCCGCGAGTAGTCGGCGCTGGGCAGGGTGAACTCGATCGGCTCGTGCGAGGCGTTGAACGCCAGGTAGAAGTGGTCGTCGGAGACGTACTCGCCGCGCTCGTCGGTCTCCCGGATCCCGACGCCGTTGAGGTAGACCGCCAGCGACTTGGCGTAGGCGGCGTCCCAGTCCTCGTCGGCCATCTCCTCGCCGGTCGGGGCGAGCCAGGCGATGTCGGGCACCGGGTCGCCCAGCCCGCGGCGGACCGGCCGGCCGTGGAAGAACCGGCGACGGCGGAACGTCGGGTGGTCGGCGCGGAGCTTGGTGACCTTCTTGGTGAACTCCAGCAGCCCCTCGTCGACGTTCTCCCAGTCGATCCACGTCAGCGGCGAGTCCTGGCAGTAGCCGTTGTTGTTGCCGCCCTGCGAGCGGCCGAGCTCGTCACCGTGCAGCAGCATCGGCACGCCCTGGCTCAACATCAGGGTGGTGATGAAGTTGCGCTGCTGGCGGGCCCGGCAGGCCAGCACGTCGGGGTCGTCGGTCTCGCCCTCGACCCCGCAGTTCCAGCTGCGGTTGTGGCTCTCGCCGTCGTTGTTGCCCTCACCGTTCGCCTCGTTGTGCTTCTCGTTGTAGGAGACGAGGTCGCGCATGGTGAAGCCGTCGTGCGCGGTGACGAAGTTGATGCTGGCCACCGGCCGCCGGCCCGAGTGCTGGTAGAGGTCGGAGGAGCCGGAGATTCGGTCGGCGAACTCCCCGATCGTGCCGCCTTCGCCGCGCCAGAAGTCGCGGACCGTGTCGCGGTACTTGCCGTTCCACTCGGTCCACAGGGCCGGGAAGTTGCCGACCTGGTACCCGCCCTCGCCGACGTCCCAGGGCTCGGCGATCAGCTTCACCTGGCTGACGACCGGGTCCTGGTGCACGAGGTCGAAGAAGGTGGCCAGCCGGTCGACGGCGTGCAGCTCGCGGGCCAGGGCGGAGGCGAGGTCGAAGCGGAAGCCGTCGACGTGCATCTCGGTGACCCAGTAGCGCAGCGAGTCCATGATGAGCTGCAGCGCCTGCGGCGTCCGGACGTTGAGCGTGTTGCCGGTGCCGGTGTAGTCCATGTAGTACTGCTCGTCGCCCTCGACGAGCTTGTAGTACGCCCGGTTGTCGATGCCCTTGAACGACAGGGTCGGGCCCAGGTGGTTGCCCTCGGCCGTGTGGTTGTAGACGACGTCGAGGATGACCTCGATGCCCGCCTCGTGCAGGGCGCGCACCATGCCCTTGAACTCCTGCACCTGCTGACCCGCCGTCGTGTCGCTGGCGTACTCGTCGTGCGGCGCGAAGAAGCCGATCGAGTTGTAGCCCCAGTAGTTGCGCAGGCCCTTCTGCTGCAGGGTGTCGTCCTGCACGAAGCGGTGCACCGGCAGCAGCTCGAGGGCGGTGATGCCCAGGTCGGTGAGGTGCTCGATCGTCGCCGGGTGGGCGATGCCGGCGTACGTACCGCGCAGCTCCTCGGGGATCCGCGGGTTGGTCATCGTCAGCCCCTTGACGTGGGCCTCGTAGATGACCGTCTTGTTGTAGGGGGTCTTCGGCGGGCGGTCGACGCCCCAGTCGAAGAACGGGTTGACGACGACGGACTTCGGCATGTGCGGGGCCGAGTCCTCGTCGTTGCGCTCCTGGGTCTCGAAGTCGTAGCCGAAGACCGAGGGGTGCCAGGCGACCTGGCCGTCGATCGCCTTGGCATACGGATCGAGCAGCAGCTTGTTCGGGTTGCAGCGCAGGCCCTGCGAGGGGTCGTAGGGCCCGTGCACCCGGAAGCCGTACTTCTGGCCCGGGTGGACGCCGGGGAGGAACGCGTGCCAGACGTACCCGTCCATCTCGGGCAGCCGGACCCGCTCCTCGTTGCCGTCCTCGTCGAACAGGCACAGCTCCACCTTCTCGGCCACCTCGCTGAAGATCGCGAAGTTGGTGCCGGTGCCGTCGTACGTGGCACCGAGGGGATAGGCGCTACCGGGCCACACCTGGGTCATCTGGGTCGTTCCTCCTGCGCAGGGCGCCCCGGGGCTGGGGGCGGGAGACCCGGGCGCGTGCTCGCGTGACCGGGTCGGGACGGACGTCGGGACCCCGGTGCCCGCGTCCGGGGCTCGCCACACCTCCGGCGGGCGTGAGACCGGCGACCGTGCCCCGGGTCTCCGGCGGGACGCCGCTCCGACGGACGACGACGCCCCCCGCGGCGGACCGCGGGGGGCGTCGTGCGCAGGTCCGGCCGGGATGCCACCGGGGGCCCGGCCGACCGGGGGGCGGCGGTGCCACCTGCCCGGTGGGGTGGGGCCGGCGGCGCGCCGGGTCCGACCTCGCCCGGGGAGCCCCGGGTGGCGCTGGTCCTCGGCGCGGACCGCTCCTGCGACTGGGCACGCTAGGGGTGCGAGCCGGAGCAGACAAGTACCGGCCCCGCCGCCGCCGTCCCCTCCGCCCCAGCCATCGCCCGGTGCGCGCGCGACGCCTTCTGTCACACCGCCGACGTACCGTCGTCGCGTGCGCACGACCACCGATCTCCGGCCCACGCAGGGGCGCTTCCGCGTCGTCAGCGAGTTCGAGCCCGCGGGCGACCAGCCGGCGGCGATCAAGGCGCTCGCCGAGCGGGTGAACGCCGGGGAGAAGGACGTGGTCCTGCTCGGCGCCACCGGCACCGGCAAGTCCGCGACCACGGCGTGGCTGATCGAGCAGGTGCAGCGCCCGACGCTGGTGATGGCCCCGAACAAGACCCTCGCCGCGCAGCTGGCCAACGAGTTCCGCGAGCTGCTGCCCGACGCGGCGGTCGAGTACTTCGTCTCCTACTACGACTACTACCAGCCCGAGGCCTACGTCCCGCAGACGGACACCTACATCGAGAAGGACTCCTCGATCAACGAGGAGGTCGAGCGGCTGCGGCACTCGGCCACGAACAGCCTGCTCACCCGGCGCGACGTCGTGGTGGTGTCCACGGTCTCCTGCATCTACGGCCTGGGCACGCCCGAGGAGTACGTCGACCGCGCGCTGAAGATCTCGGTGGGGGAGGAGCGGGACCGCGACGAGCTGCTGCGCACCCTGGTCACCGAGCAGTACACCCGCAACGACCTCGCCTTCACCCGTGGCACGTTCCGGGTGCGCGGCGACACGATCGAGGTCTTCCCGGTCTACGAGGAGCTCGCCGTCCGGATCGAGATGTTCGGCGACGAGGTGGAGCGGCTGTACTACCTGCACCCGCTCACCGGCGAGGTCGTGCGCGAGGTGGAGGAGCTGTTCGTCTTCCCGGCCAGCCACTACGTGGCCGGCCCCGACCGCATGGAGCGGGCGATCGCCTCCATCGAGGCGGAGCTGGAGGTACGCCTGGCGGAGCTCGAGAAGCAGGGCAAGCTGCTGGAGGCGCAGCGGCTGCGCATGCGCACCACCTACGACATCGAGATGATGCGCCAGGTCGGGTTTTGCTCCGGCATCGAGAACTACTCGCGGCACATCGACGGCCGGGCGGCCGGTAGCGCCGGTGCCTGCCTCATCGACTACTTCCCCGACGACTTCCTGCTGGTCATCGACGAGTCGCACGTGACCGTGCCGCAGATCGGCGGCATGTACGAGGGCGACATGAGCCGCAAGCGCACGCTCGTCGAGCACGGGTTCCGGCTGCCGTCGGCGATGGACAACCGCCCGCTGAAGTGGGAGGAGTTCGCCGACCGGATCGGCCAGACGGTGTACCTCTCGGCAACGCCCGGGGACTACGAGCTCGGCCGCGTCCAGGGCGACGTCGTCGAGCAGGTCATCCGGCCGACGGGGCTGGTCGACCCGGAGGTGGTGGTGAAGCCGACGAAGGGGCAGATCGACGACCTGGTGCACGAGATCCGCCTGCGCACCGAGAAGGACGAGCGGATCCTGGTCACCACGCTCACCAAGAAGATGGCCGAGGACCTGACCGACTACCTGCTCGAGCTGGGCATCAAGGTGCGGTACCTGCACTCCGAGGTCGACACCCTGCGCCGCGTCGAGCTGCTCCGGGAACTCCGGCAGGGCGAGTACGACGTGCTCGTCGGCATCAACCTGCTGCGCGAGGGGCTGGACCTGCCCGAGGTGTCGCTGGTGGCGATCCTCGACGCCGACAAGGAGGGCTTCCTCCGGTCGGGCAAGTCGCTGATCCAGACGATCGGCCGCGCGGCGCGCAACGTCTCCGGCCAGGTGCACATGTACGCCGACAAGATCACCCCGTCCATGGCCCAGGCGATCGACGAGACCAGCCGCCGGCGCGAGAAGCAGATCGCCTACAACACCGAGCGGGGCATCGACCCCCAGCCGCTGCGGAAGAAGATCGTCGACATCCTCGACGGCATCTACCGCGAGGCGGAGGACTCGGAGTCGGTCGAGCTCGTCGGCGGATCGGGGCGGCAGCAGTCCCGCGGCAAGGCCCCGGTGCCGGGGCTGTCGTCGAAGGGCAAGGTCAAGGCCGGCTCGATCGACGTGCAGGGCCTGCCGCGTGCCGAGCTGGCCGACCTGATCACGCAGATGAACGAGCAGATGCTCGCCGCCGCCCGCGAGCTGCAGTTCGAGGTCGCCGCCCGCCTGCGGGACGAGCTGAACGAGCTGAAGAAGGAGCTGCGCCAGTTCGACGCCGCGCACGCCTGACGGCGGCCGGTCGGTGGGCCCGGGAGCGGGGCCGGGCGGCGCGCCTGGACGCACGGGCGGTGGTTCCGGCGCCCTCGGGGTAGCGTGTCGCCCAGCACCCCGGCGCCCGCATCCGACGACGTCTGCACGGCGGCGGGATGCACAATGGAGGGGAGTATCCCCGCGCGGCAGCGTCGTCATCACGAGGTCCCATGGCCTCCGGTGCTGCCGGCCGCAGGCCTCGGGCCGGCGGCGGGAGAGACCTCCGGTGCCGGATGGCTGGCAGTGATACCGGAGGTCTTCTGCAATGGACGTGCCCTTCTGGGTGTGGGCGGTCACGGTCGGCGCGATCGTGGGCATGCTCGTGTTCGACTTCTACGGGCACGTGCGCACGCCGCACGCGCCGACCCTGCGGGAATCGGCCACCTGGTCGGCCATCTACGTCGGGATCGCGGTCGTCTTCGGACTGCTGATCCTGTGGGCCTACGGCGGCACGTACGGCGGTGAGTACTTCGCCGGCTACATCACCGAGAAGAGCCTCTCGGTGGACAACCTGTTCGTCTTCGTGCTGATCATGGCGAGCTTCGCGGTACCGCGGGAGCTGCAGCAGAAGGTGCTGCTGTTCGGGATCGCGTTCGCGCTGGTCCTGCGGACCGCCTTCATCCTCGTCGGCGCCGCGGCGATCAACAACTTCAGCTGGGTCTTCTACCTCTTCGGCGGATTCCTCATCTACACCGCCTGGGCGCAGGCGCGCAGCGGCGGGCACAACGAGGACGAGGAGTTCAAGGAGAACCTCCTCCTCCGCCTCACCCGCAAGGCCGTGCCGACGACGAAGGAGTACCACGGCGACCGGATGGTCACGAAGCTCGAGGGCAAGCGCTACATCACGCCCCTGGCGATCGCACTGGTGGCCATCGGCAGCGCCGACATCCTCTTCGCCGTCGACTCCATCCCGGCGATCTTCGGGCTGACCCAGGAGACCTACCTGGTGTTCAGCGCCAACGCCTTCGCGCTGCTCGGGCTGCGGCAGCTCTTCTTCCTGATCGACGGCCTGCTCGACCGCTTGGTCTACCTGGCCTACGGCCTCGCGGTGATCCTCGGCTTCATCGGGATCAAGCTGCTCATCCACGCCCTGCACGAGAACGAGCTGCCGTTCATCAACGGTGGGGAGCACGTCACCGTGGTGCCCGAGATCCCGACGTGGCTGTCCCTGACGGTCATCCTCGTCACCCTGCTGATCACCACCGTCGCCAGCCTGGCCAAGAACAAGCGCGACGAGGCAGCCGGCTACACCAGCCCGACGGGTGCCGGGGACCCGGGCGCCGACCGGACCGGGCGCAACGTGCCCGCTCCGGGGAGCCACGACGGTCTGGACACCCCCGGGCGCGGCGAGGGTCCGCCGGACCCGAGGAACGCCCCGGTGACTTCGCGGGACGACGGCTCGACGGACTGAGCCCCGGGGGGGGGGGGGGGGGGGGGGGGGGGGGGGGGGGGGGGGGGGGGGGGGGGGGGGGGGGGGGGGGGGGGGGGGGGGGGGGGGGTGGGGCGGGGCGGCCGGGCG